>CAYQMZ010000031.1:0-21660 GCA_964418725.1 uncultured Pirellulaceae bacterium | reverse complement strand
GCTCTTCGAGTGTTGTGGTTGGGTTCTCGATTCCCAGCAGTTCGGCTCCGTCTTCGCTGACAATGTCACGAATCCGCTGCTTGGCGTCGTCACTCAGACCTTTCGTCTGAATCTGAGTCACGTCTTGGACTTTCAGCAGGTTATCGACGCGGCCCAACTCTTTAAGCTCGCCTTGATACAAGATCGCAATCCGGTCGCAAACGTCCTGCACATCCGCCAGCAAGTGGCTGCACATCAAGACCGTCTTGCCTTCGGCCTTGAGCTCCAAGATCAAGTCCTTCATTTCCCGGGTACCGATCGGGTCGAGGCCCGTTGTCGGTTCGTCCAAAACGATCAGATCAGGCTCGTTAATCAGACACTGAGCCAAACCGATACGTCGTGTCATCCCCTTGGAGTATTCCTTCAACTGTCGCCGGCGAGCCCAATCGAGTCCCACGCGCTTGATCAATTCATCAACCTTTCGGCGACGAATGTGACCGGGCATGTTGAACAACCGGCCGTAGAAGTCGAGCGTCTCTTCTGCGTTCAAGAACTTGTAGAGGTAGGATTCCTCCGGCAGGTACCCAATACGCTCATTCTTGGAAACGTCACTGGCTTGCTTGTTGAACACGAGGGCTTCGCCACTGGTGGGAAACAACAGCCCTAGGAGTAGCTTGATTGTTGTGGTCTTGCCGGAACCGTTGGGGCCAAGCAAGCCAAAGATCTCGCCCTGCCGAACTTCCAGATCCAAGGCCTTCAGGGCACGAACTTTGCGACGTCCCCAAAAGTCGCGATAGTCCTTGGTCAGGTTTCGTGTTTCGATGATGACATCGCCAGCCTGCGTGCCGGCGGGATTTGATTCGCTTTGGTTAGCGACCGTTGTCATATTAGGCTCCGACAATTTCGGTGGAGTTCAATCTGGGTATTGGGGGAGACGCCTGGAAGCGAATCTGACCGCTATTCTAATGACTGAAGCCACCGTGTTCTTGCCCACACAGAGGCTCCTACGATCTAAGTCGCTTTCGGGTTCGAAAGTTTTGGCGGCTTCGGCCGGAAAAGGTGGACCCACTGCCGCAAGATCCTTGCGTCGCTTCGGCATGCCCCAAAGAAGCCATGCGACCGCAGAATGAACTATAAATCTGCCTGTTTTGGCTTTCAAGAACGGGCCCCGTTCGAATCACCGCATTTGTTGGAAATCTTGCACTATGTGGCCATATCCGTCCGCGCAACAAAGTCATTGAATCGTTCGTGAAAAGAGAATCAAGCGATTCGCGTCCCCGGCTGGTCCGCCCACTGGCCCGTCCAAGCTCTCGCTAACAGGAAGCAACCCTCCAGACTGCCCAGCTTCCATCCGCATTTCGAGCCTTTCAACTGCTAAGCATCCAGAACGTTTGCAGATCTGTGTGTGGCGACCCCAACAAGTCAGAGTGGAACTCGCCAATTGATGGCCGATTTTCCGGATCATTGACCTGGGTGATTCGATCGGCCTTGAACCAACCGTCACCTCCATGGCCCAATTAGTCGTATGCCAACGGGGTCGAACAGCGGCTGAGCTGCTGCCTGACGAACTGCGGTGCAAATTGGCGATAGAACGCATCCCCATCCTCTGACTGGTTCTGCTGCTCCACTAGTCGTATCCACTGCAGGGACGACAAGACCTCACCAGCGTGCATCCCGTCCAAGAAGTAGGTGTCGTCAACTTCCAAAGCCCGACTGTCGCCGAACTCAATAACCTCATCAGCGTTCTCGGTCACCTGTGGGATCACCTTGTCGATGTAAAAGCTCATCCAATGTTTGATCGCATCGGATGCTTGAAACGCCGTCCAACATTCGTTCGCAAACGGTGGAAAGAACGCGATGACACGAACGCCTTGCTCTCGCAATCGGGCCACGGCAGACAGACAATCCTGCAGACACTCTTCGGATGGCTTGGATTCCGAGAATCGCCCCGACTCGCGTTGAATTCGTTCAAGAATGGGCGGCGACTCGCGGTCGACGTATACCGGA
This sequence comes from uncultured Pirellulaceae bacterium, assembly GCA_964418725.1. Taxonomy (GTDB): domain Bacteria; phylum Planctomycetota; class Planctomycetia; order Pirellulales; family Pirellulaceae; genus CAYNJG01. Next base: position 19,674 of record CAYQMZ010000031.1, on the reverse strand, counting down.
TCTCTTTCGAAGTTGGCTATCACTTCATCCGCCACCTTCATCGTGCCGTCGAGGCGAAATCCGATCCTTCCAAATAGCCCTAAGTGTTCGGCCGAGTCTTTCTGCAGCAACGACGGATCCGCAATCAGCCGCCGCACCACGTTGCGTCGAGCTGCTATTCGATAGGCATCATCACCGAGCGAGCGACGATCAAGCCACGTCCTGTTCGGATGCGACTGTTTGAACCACCACGGATCAATACCAACGATGATCGCTTCAGGCTTTGGCAAACGACCGTCTGCAATCATGGCAGCCGTTTCTTGAAGGTCCGCCACGCATTGCAACATCCCACCGGCATTGTAAAAGTCGGCTTCACGCGGATGGAAAGCGGCCCTGCGGAGTCGCCATACGCGCGAACTTCCCAAGGCGACGATCCTGGGTTTGAATCGTCGCCATCCCGCTACTTTGTAGACGTTGAATTGCTGGTTCAACAGACCTCGGCCGTACAGCAGCTCTCGGTCCGCATTCACCTGTCGCTCAAGAACGGTCGAGGCAGGAATACTCTCGCCCGCCTTCCACAGAAAGAACTCAAGCGGCAACCAAAGGAGAACTAATGGCACGCAAAAGAACACGAAGCGGATGGCAAACTGTCGGACTCGACGCGTGCTCTCACCAACTGCGTTCTCCTCATCGCGGTCTCTCATCCCAGAATCAGAATTGGAAGTAGATGAACTCATGATGTCCAAATTCTCCCATCGCACAGATGATTGCCAGCAGCCCGTAGTAAATGACCCAACGCCCCCAGACAGCAACTCGCCTGATTTCCAACGCGTGCGCGTGCTTTCGCTGAACCCACTCAGCACACAGCATCACCAGGCACATCGGCAATGCCCGAATGCCCTCCGGCTTTGAAAGCAGCGACGCATCAAAGAGCCCGCCTAGGTAACCAAATGCGTCGCCGATCGATTCCGAGCGAAAGAAGACCCATGCGACGCACGTAAGGGTAAACGTAAGCGTAACTTCCATCGTCTCGCGTAACGTCGGATACCAACGGTCTTTGGCAATAACGTCCAAGTGACGACGATTGGTCCCCATGAACAGCAGCGGCAGAAAGAAGATTCCGTTCAGGAAACCCCAGAATACGAACGTCCAATTCGCTCCGTGCCAAAGACCGCTAACCACAAAGACGATCATGACATTTCGAAATTGCCGCACCGCCGACCCGCGACTGCCACCCAGCGGCACATAAACGTACTCGCGGAACCAAGTAGACAGCGAAATGTGCCAGCGCCGCCAGAACTCGGCAATGTCACGAGAAAAATAGGGGTAAGCAAAGTTCTGCATCAGATCAAATCCGAACAGCTTCGCGCACCCAATCGCGATGTCGGAATAGCCCGAGAAGTCGCCGTAAATCTGAAACGCAAAACACACCGCACCTAACAACAATGCGCTCGCCGGTTCCGTTTCGTAGTTTTCGAAAACACGATTCACGACCACCGCGCAATTGTCCGCGACGACGATCTTCTTGAAGAGCCCCCAAAGAATCTGGCGACATCCGTCTTTCGCCTGTTCGGTATTGAAGACTCGTGGACAGCCAAATTGCGGCAGCAAGTTTGTCGCTCGCTCGATTGGGCCAGCCACTAGTTGCGGAAAGAAGCTGACGTAAGCTGCAAAGGCAACCAGATCATGACTGGGCGCGATTTTTTTTCGGTACACGTCGATCGTGTAGCTCAGCGTTTGAAATGTGTAAAAGCTAATCCCAACCGGAAGAATCACATTCAACGAGCTAAGATTCGCCTGCATACCAAGGCTGCTGAATGCCTGAGCAAGCGACTCGATGAAAAAGTTGCTGTATTTGAAGTAGCCCAGCATCCCAAGATTGAACGTTAGGCTGCAACCAAGCAGCCACCGACGAACAGTTTGAGACTGCTCATTGGCCAACCTTCGACCAACGAAATAGTCCACAAACGTGCTCAGCGCGATCAACAGCAGGAATCGCCAGTCCCACCAGCCGTAGAACACGTAGCTGGCGACAAGAACGAACGCATTCTGGAAAGAGAGTTCTCGGTGGAACAGCAACCAGTAGCCCAAGAAAACCAAGGGCAGAAATACTGCAAACGCCACCGAGTTAAAGACCACAACGTTGGTCCTTGGTTTTATGATGTCTCGCGAGTCGGCCGCACAATGCACGCCCCCTGAACCACGTACAGTACTTCAGACTCCACACTGACCGCAATCCGTGAACACGCAACGCATTGGAGCGGCGCTGCGGCATTAAAGGTCAATAGCGGCCCAACCGGCGTCATGCCGGATAGGGGCGACCTTTCCAACTGACGGTGCGATTCGAGAAGGAACCGATAAAAGCCGACCACTGGATCAGCAGGAAGCACACGATCGCAATTGGATGCAGCAGAGCCCCTAAAAACGGTTGCTGATATAAGAAGGATGAGACGATCCTAGGCAGCAAGCTGGCCGCACAGCCCGCCAGAATCAACAGCCAAGTCACCGAACTGACATGCACCGCTGAAGTCAGTACGCACCCCAACAAGACGAACGGCATCACTTGCCCCAACAGCAATAGGACAGTGACGGGGACAATCAATTTGGAGTTCGCCACGCCTTCCGTCGCGTTCTTCTTCAGGCCATCCCAGACTTCGCGTGCGTTGTAGTACATGCGGCAACTAGCAACGTCGGTACCATCGAAGAGATCAGTTGCCATACCTCGCTCTCGATACAGTCGAGGCAGCTTGAGTCCATCATGCAGTGAGCGCCGAATCTGTGCATGTCCGCCGGACTGGTTGTACGCGGTCCTGCTGGTGATAAAGAGTTGACCACAGCCCGCGCCGAAGGCTGGATGTGTAGAGCCACGCATTCGCCGCAGTGACAAGAAACCCAAAAGCACAAAATGAATGAGCGGAATCAACAGTTGCTCTGCCGGAGAAGACGTTCGCTGTCGTGGAAACCCACTCAGCAAACCCACATCGGAGTTGGCATACGCACGCGCCATTCGGATCACGGCGGAATTCGACAATCGAACATCTGCGTCCAGAAAAATCAGCAATTCGTTGCGAGCCAACTCGGACAATTGAGCACACGCATGCTGCTTTCCACACCAACCCGCCGGCAGAGGATTCGCGGACTCAAGTCTTACGCGTGCATCCTGCTCAGCCAACTCGCGAACTCGATCTGCGGTTGCGTCTTCGCTATGGTCGTCCAGCACCACCACCTCAAGCTCGACCAACCTATCGGCCGCCGCAAGAACCGATTCGATGCATGGGCCAATGGCCTGCTCTTCGTTGCGTGCTGGAATTAGCACAGAAACACTGGGCAGCATGGCGTCTGTTTCGACAGGCGACGACCCCTTGGGCAGTCGCCAAAATACAGTGACGTTACGCAAAAAGACGCACATTGGAATCAATGCAAACAGACAGGCGATTACGGCCAGCGACGAAATCATCATTGCAATTTCTCACCGTGCGTTTTTTCCATCTGCTGACCGGTCAACCAGAACCGAACACGACGTAACCAATCATAGAGCCAGAAAACACCCGACCGTCCCGCGATCAAGACTTCGAACGCGGAACTGTTTCTGTCCAGGGAATCGCGTTCCAGCAAGAGCTGTGTATCGCGCAAGCCACGCTGCAGAATCAATTGCCACTGCTCTTTCGTTGCCGCAACGTGGTGCTGAACGTCAATGGGCTCACCAAAGCGAACCAAGACTTCAGGCTGTCGCTCTTCCCAAAATGGATACTCGACCGCGATGGGTAGCAGCACGCCTTCGTCCAGCTTTGACGCCAAATGTGCCAAACCGGGTTGGAATTCAAAGTCACGCGACCTTGGATCAGCAAACCGTCCCTCGGGAGTCAGCCATACGCTGCTGCCTGGCTGCCGAAGAATCTCACGAGCCGTTCGCAGGAACTGCCCGGCACCGTGAAGAGAATCCTGCTGGACCGGGAAGAAACCCAGTCGCTGCATGAACGGGTACTTCTTCAACGCATCCGCGTCGATGGGCGCGTAGAGGCTTCGATGAGGAAAGTAGCGTTTCGCCAACACCAATGCCACAAGTGGATCCCACCACGAAGCATGATTGAGGTAAACGATCAACGGCTTGCTCGCGTCTATTTCACCAACCCTTCGCAATTCGCTAACAGCAAATGCATGAAAGTGATTTGGAAAGTAGCGTTGCAAATACCAATCAAACCAATAGACCAACCGGGCGGAAACCTGAGGGATCCGCACCTTCTGCCGTGCATTACTATCGCTGACAGTTGCGGTGGCCATTTTAGTTTCCGTGGTCTCTCGTCACGCCGCGGCAGGAACGTCACTGCTTGCCTATACGGCGACCGCTTCTAGCTTTGAACCCGACTGAATGTCTTGATCCAGCGAGTCTGCTGCGATCCATCCGCTCATCATGACCATTGGCATCCCCGGCCCCGGATGTGCGGCGCCTCCAGCCAGATACAGCCCTTTCACGTCGCGACTGCGATTACCAGGCTTGAATGCTCCGAAGAACTTTCCATGACTCGCCAGACCATAGATCGCTCCGGCAGGAACGTTGTAGCGATCATGGATATCCTGCGGCGTCAACACACTCTCATGCACGATATGCTGCTCGATGTCTTCCATGCCAGCAGTGGACTTCAGTTTGTCCAAAATCGTCTGGCGATAGCCGGGCAACATTTTCGACCAATCATGATGATCTCGCATGAATGGCGTGTGCACCAAAATGTAGAGAGCTTCGCCACCGTCTGGCGCGACGGCAGGTTCGGTCACTGCCGGAGCACACACGTAGGCGGTTGGATCCGGAGCAGGCTCACCCTTGTTGTAGATGTAGTCAAACTCTTCATGAGGATCACGAGAGAATACGAAGTTGTGGTGGATCAATTGGTCGTAACGGCGATCCAATCCCAGGTACAAAACAACGCCTGAGCAAGCCGGTTCGTATTTACGACGCTTCTGGAACTTCTGCCAAATGCTTTTGTCCATCAGTTCGCGATGCGTCAAAACGCTATCGCAGTTCGACACGACACCAGCGACTTCGATCCGCTCACCACCTTCAACTTCGATTGCTGTCACCTGATCGTTTTCAACGACGATACGGCGGACGGAACTTTGCGTGCGAATATCAACGCCCTGCTCCTCAGCCAACTTGGCCAATGCCAGAGGTACTGCACGTGTTCCGCCCATCGGATACCAGACGCCTTCGCTGGTTTGCATGTGGGCAATACTGCAAAGAACCGCTGGCGATGCGTCAGGCGACGAACCAACGTATTGCGTAAAGTGATCGATCATCTGGGCGGCTCGCTCGTCAGGAACAAAGCTGCGGACCGTTTTGGCCACAGAGCGTCCCATTCGCAAGGCAAGCAGATCCTTGAGCGTTCCGATGTCGAACGTCGTCTTCAGATCCAACGTATCTCGAATCGACTCGACGCTTTTCCAGAAGAAGAATCGGTCGCTGATCTCGTGTAACTTCTGCGAAGCGTCCATGAACTTCTCGTAGCCCGCGCTGACGTCGCGCTGACCGCTGAAGCCATCCAAAATTTGCTTCATCTGACTGGTGTCGGAAACCAGATCCAACGTCGTTCCGTCAGTGAAAAAACTTCTCCACTGCGGGTCTAGGCAAACCAGTTCCAAATAGTCTTCGATAGGCTTACTGGCTTCGGAAAAGATCCGCTTCAACACGCTTGGAACCGTAAGGATGGTCGGCCCCATATCAAATCGAAAACCATCACGGCTCAGTTGAGCTGCTTTACCGCCAAGCCAACTGCTGCGTTCCAGCAGAACGACTTTGTGGCCTCGCGACGAAAGCGTGCAGGCGGCGGCGAGACCACCGAGTCCTGCCCCAACGACGGCAATAGGTTTGTCAGTACGCAAGATACTCTCCTTGTTTGTTCCTCAACACTTTAGCGCTCAACGCTGTGCTGAACATCCTTGGTTACATAGCTTAACAGACGCGGTAGCCTACGTCGCTGCGATCATCTGAACTGGGCAACCGCCTGCGTTCGGACGGCCACCGGGAGTTGAACCACCTATTTCAGTTGGCCGTCGATTCGAATTTTGCCAACTCGGGTGGCAGCGGAAATACTCGAGTCGGCTCATCGGCACCCAAATCTTCAACAGAGGCCGAATAGTTATCCTTCAGCCATCGTACGACCGCCTGCACCGACACCTCCGGGGCGCTGGCCCCAGCCGTAATAGCAACTACCTGCCCAGTCTTAAACCACGTTCGCTGTAGCTCTTTTTCGTCATCGACTAAGTGGGCCTTGGCCCCGTGTTCTCGGGCAACCTCGCACAATCGTCGACTGTTCGAACTGTTCTGACTGCCAATCACTAGGACCACATCCGAAGCTTTGGCAGCATCACGAATGGCCTGCTGTCGATTCTGAGTTGCATAGCAAATGTCGTCGTTCGGTGGCCCTTCGATCTGTGGATAGCGAGCACGCAGGCGATCGACAATCCGCGAGGTCTCATCAACGCTCAACGTTGTCTGCGTCAGATATGCAAGGCGATCTGCCGCACCAAAAGAAAGTCGATCTACGTCCGACTCATCTTGTACCAGCGTGATGCGTTCAGGAGCTTCGCCGACGGTACCGATGACTTCGTCATGCCCGTGATGGCCAATCAAAATGATCTGATAGCCAAGCGTCGCAAAGCGAACTGTTTCCGTATGCACCTTTGCCACCAAAGGACATGTTGCATCAATGGTGCGTAGCTTGCGAGCACGTGCTTCATCGCGAACCGTCGGCGACACACCATGTGCCGAAAACACCAATGTTGCGCCAACCGGCACGTCCGCGATGCGATCGACAAACGTGACGCCGTTGTTTTGAAACCGCTTCACGACATAACGATTGTGAACGATCTCGTGGTAAACGAATATCGGCGCGGGAAGTCGCTGAATGACGAGCTCTAAACAACGGATCGCCATTTCCACGCCAGCACAAAACCCGCGGGGGTTAACTAGCAGAACTTTCATAGCGATACCCTACAACTAGTTTCGATTCCGTGATTTCGATACCGTGGTCTCCGACCAACGAGCACACTCAACAAATGACTTAAAAGTCTCCGTGCCGAAACGACTGATAGCTTATTCAGTCATCCTGCCGTTTTCCAACAAATACTAGGTAGCAAACCCCGCTCGTTCCATGACGTCCTGCAGCAGCGCAAACGTCTCGTCTCGAGTTATCTTGCTGCCGGGTCCATGCTCGGCCACCACCTCAAGCGTTCGCTTTGCAAGCTGAAGCGGTGCGTCACAAAACGCGATCATCCCCGGTGTTGCCGAGATACTTCGCAACGCCTGAACATACTGCTCAGCATCTGCGATTCGTTCGTCAGCCAAACAATGAATCTGATCGCGAGGAACATCCGGCGGCAAATAGGAACGTCCACAAATCGCGTCGTCGCCTGAGTCCTTCAGGATGTTCACCAACTGAAGGGCCTCGCCGAATGCGGCTGCCGTACGTTGCAACGTACTGACCTTCGATTCTTCTAGAGACGCTGCGCCGTCCTGGCTTTCGTGACTTTGCAGGAACAGTTCGGTAATCATCTCGCCAACAATACCGGCGACGTAATAGCAGTACTGCCGCAACTGATCGACGCTCGTTAAAGTCAGATTTCCGCCGACATCCGCGCGATGCAGAGTTTCCTTCATGCCCATAACAGATCGTCGAGCATGTCGCTGAATCGCCTTCCGAGCCCCCGAGTCGAGCTCGCTAACTAAACGCAGGACGCGACCAGTCTCTGCCACCAAACGATTGTAATCGTCGTTCTCACTGACATCAGAGAACCGGCTCGACCAGGAAGCAATGTCGGCCGAATCGTCTGCGTTGCCATTTTCGATGGGTAAGCGAAGCAGGATATCGTGAAATTGGTGCAGCGATTCGCAACGCTCATCACGACTCAAGTGATCCGCGTCTTCAATCGTGTCCGCGATCCGAAAGACCAAATAGGCAAGAGTAACCTGTTGGTCCAGAGGCTTAGGTAGCAACGGAATCGAAAGAGCAAACGTGCGGCTCGTTGTCTGCAGCAATTCTTCGATGCTCACACTTGCCGTACTCAAATCACTCAATCCCGTAATGTCCTATTAGGGTCCCAAAATGCCCGTTGATTCTACTGCCAACAAGCGACAACTTAGCTAATGCGCTCCTACGCAACCTTAACCGGCCTGTCCGACGAGTGGCTGCTCGCACCGTGCGGTGAAGCTGCCAGACCGCGATCCGCCAAGTCTTCTAACAATGACTTCGTCGTGATTCGAGCCGAACTGTAGATCACCGGCAAACCGCTGCCAGGATGGGTTCCTCCACCGACTAAGTAGACCTGATCCACGTCCTCGAACCGATTGTGAGGCCTGAAGTACAACATCTGACCTAGATTGTGTGCCAAGTTGAATGTCGCGCCGTTGTAGACGTGGTAGTCGTTTTGCCAGTCCGCCGGCGTCACCATCAACTCAGAGCGAATCCGCTTTTCCACATCGTGAATGCCAATCTTCTCCAACTGCTGCAACACCTTCTTTCGGAACGTAGGTGCTTCCTTCTGCCAGTCGATGTTTTCATGCATGTGAGAAACGGGTGCCAACACGTACAGCGTACTGTGTCCCTTCGGAGCCAAAGTTGAATCAGTCACGCAGGCGTTTTGAACGTAGACCGACGGGTCATCCGACAGACAGTGATTGACCTCGATGTCACGAAGGTTCTGTTGATAGTCATCCGAGAGGTAAATTGTGTGGTGGGCGACGTCTGGTTGCTCGCCCTCGACCCCTAGGTAGAGCATGAACGTGGAGCACGAGTACTTCTTCTTTTCAAGCTTGCGATCCGTCCAGCGTTTTCTCAACTTATCCGGGACCATTCGCGTCATCGCATCCGCAAAGTCGGCGTTGATGACAATCGCGTCCGCTTCGTAAGTTGTTTTGTTCGTTCTGACGCCGGTTGCCTTCGAACCTTCGAACAAGACTTCCTCGACCGACTCGTCCAACTGAATCTCCGTACCAAGCCGCTTCGTCAAATCGGCCATGATTTCAGAGACGCGTCCACATCCACCGGTAGGATGGAAGACGCCGTGTTCGTATTCTAAGAACGCCAAAATCGAGAATAGGCTGGGACACTGAAACGGTGACATTCCCACATATTTGCCCTGGAAGGTGAACGCCAGTTGCAATCGCGGGTCGGCAAAATGTCGGCTGATCTCTGAATGCAATGACCGCCACGGACGGAGCACTGGTGCAGCCCGCATCACGTCTGATCGCAGCACGTCCGTCAATTTGTAAAAGGGAGATTCCAAGACGCTGGCGAAGCGATCTAGCTTGTCGCGGTTCTCGTTTAGAAAAGGTAGCAGGCCTTTTTCTGCTCCGGGCGAGAACCGAGCTAACTCAGCCTGCATGCGTTCCACGTCCGGCGTGCAATCCAACGTCCCGCCTTCGCCGAACACCAATCGGTACTGAGGATCCAAGCGTTCCATTTCGACCTCGGTCTCAAGGTCAAATCCGGTCTCCTCAAAGATCTCACGCAGGATACGCGGATACAAAAAGAACGTCGGACCGCAATCGAACGTATAGCCGTCGCGACGGATCGACGATGTTCGGCCACCGACTTGTGGCTTTCGCTCAATGACTTTGACGTTATGGCCCGCATGCGAAAGTAACATGCTGGCGGCGAGCCCACCTGGACCGGCACCGATGATGATGACATCTGCTGACACGGACTTTTTCCTACCTGTTCATTCCATTCGTCTATCTGTACTTCGTTCGGTAGCACGTTCGCGTCGGATGCGTCAACGTGTGTCTTCCCTAGGAGGACTTGCTACAGCGACGACTAGCAGGGAACGAAAGGCCAAGCCAAACAACGGTCCCTCGGCAACCAATTAATTGGAACTGATAACCGCAGGTTCGTAAGTGTGACGCATCAGCCAGTCGCAACAAGCCCAGCCTGCGCTACTGAAGTCAGATTGATGGCGTTAGAAACTCAACGGCGGTCCAACAGACCGCCGGGCACATCATAGCGCGGTCGGGACGAGTTGCCACAGAGATCTTCGAGAATACTGATTGATAGCATGTCAGAGCAAAAGCTATCGGTGGCCCATGTAAGCCCAGGTTCACCACACCCGTTGAATCCTTCTGCGGGCAAGTTACTCAGAATGTTTGCGGCAAGCTCAGAATTCAACTCATCACAAACTGCGTCCTGCATTTGCCGAATAGAAAGTCCGTACTGAATAGAGATCGATTGGAAGGCGGCAATTGAAACCGGTTTCGGCATCGCGGTTTTGTTAGAGACCTTCGGCATTTGATGTTGAGCGAATCGCTGAATCCGTTGGCGATCGAATCCGAATTGCTGAGCCACGCGAAGCGGAGAGATTTGAGCCAACAATCCGTCAGTCCAAACCTCGCAATCTCGGCGCAACAAATTGGTACTTAATGTCGAAACAGCCGATAGCCCCTTCGAAAACAAAAGCAGTCGCAACGCACGGCGTCTCGCTTCCAAGTTTGTGACAAACACACTGCGAGCGATCGGAGCCAGTTCGCCATGCGACCGTTGTTCGTCGATCGCTGTCAACGTTGCGCACCAAACTCGGGTGCAAACCTCCGCCAAAAAAATCTCTTCCAAAATCGGCTCGGTGGACTGCCAAAACAACTTGGGCTGAAACGGAAGATCGCGACGGGACTTGGAACGCTCGCATTCCTTGAGTAGTCGTGACCACTCGTTGGCGCGAGCACGAGACAACACCCAGAATTCGTCCGCACGCCAAGTTTCTGCGCGGACATGTTGACTGGACAACGCGCGATGGAAGTTGGCTGCGGAAACCGCAAGTTCGACGAGACGGCAAGCGTGCATTGGAAGGTGGGACACCACGCATGGGATCGCGTAGTGGTCGGCGGGGTGGGACGGGGAGCTGGTGTTGGCAGCGTGTAATGCCGAGGGAAGCAAAGCAAAGCCAATGCCAAATGGTGTGGCTGACTTCTTCGGAAAAAACCAGTTCAGCTCGATTTACATGAGGCGAAAAGCGGACGCAGCGTTGCAAAGAGACTTGGAAGTACAGGACGTTGGTCAACCAACACCAACGCCACTCACTCGCGAAAGACAGCGTGAATTGCAGACAGAGTGCGTTAGAACATGGCCTTAGAGATCCACGTTGTGCACCTAACCGACTGCAGCGCAGCACTGCCCCGCCAGCCTTTCCGCGAAGAACGTCAGCTTCGAAGCTGCCTAGGCTATTGACCACTGGCGTAGCGACCGCAATCTTACAAGTCAGTTCAGGACGTTCTGGGAGTCCTGATTCACCGTTTGCACGTTATTCGCGACATTCAAGGACTACGAGAATGGCAGAAACAACCGAGCCTCGTACTCACGAATTCAAGGCCGAGATTAAGCAGCTGCTGGATATCCTGATCCACTCGATATACACGTCCAAGGACGTTTTCGTTCGAGAGCTGATCTCGAACGCGGCTGATGCACTTGAGAAAGTCCGATTCAAGCAAGCTGCTGGCGAAGAGGTCTACGACAAAGACCAAGCGTTGGAAATTCGCATCGAAGCCAACAAAGACGACCGCCTGCTGGTCATCTCCGACAGCGGGATTGGGATGACGGAACAGGAAATCGAGTCAAACATCGGGACAATCGCCCACAGTGGCGCCACCGCATTCCTGGACCAGTTGAAGCAAAACGCCGGCGATAAAGGCTCAGACGAGGCGAAGACTGCTGATGTGAACTTGATCGGCAGATTCGGCGTGGGCTTTTACTCTGTCTTCATGGCCGCTGAAAAAGTCGTTTTAACAAGCCGCTCCGCGAACGCGGATAGCCAAGCCATCGTCTGGACAAGTGACGGTACGGGTTCCTACACCATTGAAACAGCGGAAGGCGAGATTCCTCGTGGCACGAAGATCGAAATCCACCTAAAGGCCGATGAAGACTCGTTTGCTGACGATGTCGAAATCAAACGCATAATCAAGCAGTACTCTAACTTCGTACCGTTTCCGATCCGTGTGAACGACGAGGTCGTGAATCAGACAACGGCACTTTGGCGTGAACCGTCCAGACAGATTAAGGACGAACAGTACAACGAGTTCTACAAACTCATCAGCCACGACTACCAAGATCCAATGATGCGTTTGCACCACTCATTGGATGGTGCGATGCAATTGTCGGCGCTACTTTTCGTGCCCGAAACAAACCCGGAAGCGATGGGCTTCGGCGAAGGCGAAGTGAGTCTGCAGTTGTACGTGCAGCGCGTGCTGATCGACGGCGCAAACAAAGATTGCTTGCCGAAGTACCTTCGATTCGTGAAGGGCGTGGTTGAATCTCAAGACCTACCGCTAAACGTCTCGAGAGAAACTCTGCAACAAAACCGCATGGTATCCAAAATCCGCGAGATCCTGACGCGTAAGCTCCTGGACCAGTTCCTGGATTTGGCGAAAGAAGATCCTGAAAAGTACAAGACGTTTTGGAAGACGTACCAACGCACGCTCAAAGAAGGCTACGAAGACTTCGCGAATCGCGAGAAAGTGCAAGAACTCTATCGGTTCGCGACTTCGAAGGCCGATGATGACGAAACAATCGTTGGACTGGCGCAGTATGTGGAGGACATGCCCGACGATCAAAAGGCAATCTACTATCTGTCGGGTCCAAGCCGCGAGGCACTCGACCGCGATCCAAGACTCGAACTATTCCGCAAGAACAATGTCGCAGTCTTGTATCTCTATGACGCCGCGGATGAATTCGTCCTAAGCTATCTGACCAAGTACAAAGAAAAGGATTTGGTATCGGCGGACCACGCCAAACCGGAGGATCTCAAGTTTGGCAATTCATCGTCGGACGAAGCTACGGATGATTCGGACACAAAGAAGAACGCGTCCTCCGACGTACAACCGGTAGTCGATCGATTCAAAGAGATCTTGGGCGACCGAGTCACCGACGTTCGGATTAGCGAACGATTGGTGGACTCTCCTGCATGTCTTGTTGGTGACGACAATCAGATGTCCAGCCACATGGAAAAGATGATGCGGATGATGAATAAGTCGGAAGACCTGCCCAAGCGTGTACTGGAAATCAATTCGGATCACGCGCTCATTCAGCAACTCGCCAAGATTGCATCGAGCGACGCATCCGACACATTCTTGGAGACAGCCTGCGAACACCTATTCGAAGGCTGCATGTTGTTAGACGGGTACCTCACCGACCCACACAAGCTGGTCGAACGTATGAATCACGTGCTGACCAATGCCGCCGAGCGAGCAAGCGACTAACTGGCTAACCGAGAGAACATTCACTGCCCGCGTTTGCCGTTTGCATTCTCGAATTCTCTGAAAGAATCCCGCGCCGCCCTACATCTAGTTACGTAGGGCGGTTCTGGGACCCTTTTCGTTTTCTTGAAATTGGGTTCCCGCGTGTTCACGCATTGTCTCGCCGACTAAGTCAGTTTTAGTCATATATTTCGCATCATTTTTCTTTTTCGATTTTGGCGAGAGAGGTGCGCGCAGACCGCATGACTTCACCATCCTTTCGGAGTCTTGTGATGAGTATTCTTCAAGCACTGGGTCGGCTTCGACCCTGGCGAGGGTGCACTCTCGTCGAACTACTGGTCGTGATCGCCATCATTGCGATGCTGGTCACTCTATTACTGCCGGCGGTCCAGGCCGCACGCGAAGCTGGTCGGCGGACCACCTGCGCAAATCAGATTCGTCAGATCGGTCTCGCGATCCTAAACAAGGAGAGTGCAACGCAGCGATTCCCACTGGCGTTGCATGGCGGAGGCGCTGCGACGCGGATGAATAGGCAGGGTCCGATTGGCGGCGGTGACGACGATGGCTACAGCTACCTCGTGCAGGTCCTTCCTTACTTGGAAGCGGCGCCGATGTACGACGTGATCATGGAAAAGTCTGACAACCTGGTTTTGTCGGCGAACAGACGCAGCATTTCCTTGGGAGGCAGTCATGTCGCCGAAAGCGATCTGGAGGGCACGATTTGTCCCAGCTTTCCCAATGAAGACACCGCGCTGGGGAGATTTCGCCCGCTTCGCAATGTCAAAATCACGAACTACCTTTGTCTGCCATCTGCCACAACGTCAGGATCCAAGCAACAGGTAGCGGACGTCAATCCTCAAAGCGGCGGCATGATCGTAACTCAAGGAGCATCGCCCAAAGGGTTGAAGATGGCGGACTGTCGAGATGGCAGCTCGAAAACCATCATGGTCACCGAGTCTCGAGCAGCCTGTTATGCGAGTTGGTATTTCGGATCTGGAGCATCGACGCCGGCGATCTCACCCGATCTAGCCAACGATGCCCGGTTCCTGCGGAATCGCGGCGGCGACGGCTTTCCTGGATTCGATGCGTCTGTTGCCTCGTTGAACTACGGCCGCCCATGCGACGCACCGCGTGACGACCCACGGCCTCTGTTCTGGGAACGACAGAAACGAGACTACGGCCCCAGTTCAGCGCATGCCGGCGGCGTCGTTATGCAACTCTATACCGATGGCCACGTCGAAGCGATGAGCGATTCCATCTCGGCCACCAACTATGCGAGGTTAGTCACGCGAGCTGGAGGAGAGCCCGTCAGTAGGTAGCCCATCGATCGGTAGCCCAACAACGAGCGTTGGCTAAACGACTTCCGGATAGCGGTCACCTCGCGCAAGGAGAGGTGGCCGTTTTTGCGTTGCTATGATCTTGCCTGGCTTTGGTTAGAATCATCAACAGACGATTCCGGAAGTTGTGTTTCAAGTTATCACTACGTCGTTCTCGACCGAGAACTTGGTTGCATCCGGAGCTTTCTCACACACAAGAGGTATCCGATGTTGACTAGGCCAGCCTTCGTTTTGGGCGTTTTCTGTTTGGCGTCACTGTGTCACCTGACAGCCACTGCGCCGGCCGATGCCGACGAGATACAGAAGGCAGAAATGGCCGGCTATCTTCTGGTACCCAATGACAAAGTGCCTCAGGAATTCAATGGTGGGTTCTCTATGTACGTCGCGGCATGGCCACTGTTAGACCAATACCCAGGCAATCGGTTTCAGACTGGCTTGTTTGGAACGTGGATGTTTGCCCAATACGACCAAAAGCCAGAAATGAAGGTCTATTCGGATATCGAAGGAGGCCTTGGCTGGTGGCGTGATACTCGGTTCGCAACAGAAACACCCAAATTCATCATGGGCGGAGTCGCTCGAAATTTCTCGGCGTGGGCAAACGGCCCGGGCGCTGGGAAAGGCCGCGACTGGAGCAAACCTCAAGGCAAGTACGGCGTGGCTCAACTCAGTCCCAGATTGTTATGGCCGCCGGACGGACTGAACCTAAAGCAAGGCACATGCGGACAAATGTTCGGCTATGGATACCTGCCTCTGCCGCTAACCTCCAAGAAATCCACTACTGCCGGCGAAGACATTCCCACCGGAAACAATTGCTGGACGCTGTTCTTGAATTCGAACAACTTCAAGGGCCCTGTCGCATTCTTCACCCCCTATTTCTTTTCCAAAGTCGCACTGAAAGATCCGCAGGTAGCCGGACTGTTTCTGGATTCACGACCATCGCAACCAAATCGCGCGTTGCAGATGGAAACCCAGTATGTGCCAGCAGTCGTAAGGAAAGATGCCAAAGGGGAAACGTACGCTCGCATCGCGCCAACCTCTTTTCCTCGTGCTGAAAATGGCGACTCGGCGGTAGTGCATCAAGTCACCTCGTACTCGAAAGCAGCCCTTTGGAATTCGGTTCAGGATTGGTTCGACGGTGGCAATCCTGCCAGCGGAACGATCGACACAGCAGCACAGACTGTGCATCAGTTTCCAGGCAGAGGTGGAGCCACATGGAAAATCTACGAGCCAGGCACCGCGCGTGAAGACAAAGTCCGACTTGCTTGGGACGCTTTCGCCACACCGCAAGCAATCGATCCACACACGTTCGGCTACCGCTGGAATTCGGACCTGGTTACGAGAACGGATACGCCCGATGGTGCGTTGACGACGCTGCCTCAGTATTTCCATTTCGGAAAGAACCAACGTGGCAAGCCAGAGTGGGAGGTCGTCAAACCGGAAGAAGTCCCCGAAGAAACGGAACTCACAACATACGAGTTCAAGGCGCCCAAACGGCGAAACTCCAAGCCATACGTGACGCCGGAAGAAGCGGATAGTTGCTGGAAACAGCCTGGACCGGCGAGAGGTCCTTTCGAAGCTTTTCCTGGTGACGGCAGTAAGATCACGTACTATTGGTATCGGTTTGCCGATCAACCGGCCTTACTGAATGCCGACTTGTCAGACGCGGAACGTGAACAACTACAGGCACGTGTCGAGAAGATTCATCGCCACTGGAAACTCGATCGCGACTACCTGCCGCCACCTGCAATTGGCGAGTTAGCGCACATTGACGAGGCGATGATTGTCACGCCGCCAGCGGGTCTCGAGATTGGCTATGTCCCAATCGTCACACGGCAAGAGGAAAACACCGCCGACTAATTGGACGACGATCGGCGGCCGGACTTTTCACGCGTTGAGCTACGTAAGAACTCCCTTAAACGCATGCCCTTCGTTCAGGTCAATTCGCTCGGGCCTGCCTTTGTGCATGTAGATAAGTTCCTTGTGGTCAATCCCCAGAATGCGCATGATCGTGGCGTGAATGTCGTGGACGTGCAGCCTGTCTTCCACAGCATGTAAACCAAGGTCGTCTGTTGCACCGATCGTTGCCCCGGCTTTCACTCCACCGCCAGCCATCCAAATGGTGAATCCTGTCGGGTTGTGGTCACGACCATTCCCCTTTTCGCTCATTGGAGTGCGACCGAACTCGCCACCCCAGATCACGAGGGTCTCTTCTAGCATGCCACGTTGCTTCAGGTCAGCGATCAACGCTGCAATCGGTTTATCGACACCGCGACACAATCGAGAATGATTCGACTCGATATTGCTGTGGCTGTCCCACTTACTTCCGGCCCCGGAATAGAGTTGCACGAACCGAACACCTCGTTCCACCAGCCGCCGCGCAAGCAGACACTGTCGGCCGTAAACTTCCGTCTCCTTGCGGTCGATTCCATAGAGTGATTGGATATGCAACGGCTCACTTGCCCAATCAACTGCATCAGGAGCTTCGACCTGCATCCGCGCTGCCATTTCATAGCTGAGGATACGAGCTTCCAGTTCGGTATTGGATTCGCGTCCCAGTTGATGCCGCTGGTTCAGCCGATTGATGAAACTCAGTTTTCGCGTTTGCTGTGCTGCCGAGACGCCGCTTGGATTGTGGAGATTTCGAAGCGGTTCCTTGCCGGGCTGGAACAAGACTCCTTGATATCCCGAAGGCATGAAGCCGGACCCCCAGGCTCTCACTCCATTCACAACCGTCGACGAACTGTCTTTCATCACAACAAACGTCGGCAGGTTCTCGGTGAGAGAGCCGAGTCCATAAGAAACCCAGGCCCCAAGGGACGGTCGTCCTCCAAAGACAGCTCCCGTATTCATTTGGCAAACGCCGCCGGCATGGTTAATGCCGTCAGAAACACACGAACGGATGACGCACAGCTCGTCGGCGATACTGTGGTGATAGGGCAGCCAATCCGAAATCATATGCCCGCTATCGCCACAACGCGTCCAACGCCGTTTGCTCGCGAGGATGGGCGAGTTGGATTCCCCCATCGCCGTAATGGGGCGTTCAAAGCTCTCTGGTAACTTTTCACCTGCCAACTTATTCAACAACGGTTTCCGGTCAAACAAATCCAAATGGCTGGGGCCACCTTCCATAAACAACCAAATGACACTCTTGGCCTTCGCCAACCGATGCGAAATTTTCTCGGTCGACGATTGATCACGCGGTGCGGCCAACAGCGACTGACCGCTGAGTGAGGCAAAGGCCAATGCACCAAGCCCGCTCCCCGCGTTGCACAAGAAGTCTCGCCGCGATTCGGGAACATCAATTCGATTGCAACTCATCAACGTGGCTCAATGGAGATAAAGAAACTCATTCGAATTGAACAATGCATGACAAAAATCGGACACCGCGGAGACCATCGCCGAAGTATCTTTCTTGTCCTCGTTCGCTGTGGATGCGCTTGCAGACGCAGCCTGCTCCTCGATAAATCGCAGAGCCTCATCAACCTCGTCGGACGATGCGTCCCTTCCATACGCGAGCTGGAAAGCACGACGCACATCAGCAGCGTGTAGCTTCGTTTTTTGTCCCAGCAATCGTTTCGCGAATGCTTGCGAACGATCCATTGTCCAGTCGCCATTGACTAGCAACAGCGACTGAATCGGCGTTGTTGTAGAAATTCGATTCGGAGCTGACTCGAAGCATAGCGGCGCATCGAACCCGGACAACATTTCGTCGGGTCGGTTTCGCATACGCTTAACGAAGACGCTTCGATAAGGCGAAGTTCCACTGATCGCCTTTCCGCCCGACCGATGCTTGAGTTCACCAGAAACCGCCAGCATGGCATCTCGCACTTGCTCGGCGTCTAAACGCTGAGGTGAAAATCGCCACAACAGCCGATTTTCAGGATCGATTTCGAATTCGTCGCTTGAGGGTTCGCGTCGCGTGGTTTGGCGATAGCTCGCACTGGTCATGATCGTCCGATGCAACCACTTCATCTTCCAACCGCCCGCCACGAACTGCGTGGTGAGCCAATCCAGCAGTTCGGGATGACTCGGCGGATCTCCCAACGTACCGAAGTCGTTCGGGGTCGAGACGATACCCGAGCCAAAATGATGTTGCCAGATTCGATTGACGATCACGCGCGTGGCCAGCGGATTGTCGTCTTTGGTGATCCAATTGGCGAGTGCGGTTCTGCGGCCGGTGGTCGTCGATGTGGGGGCGACTGTTGGCGGCTTGTCGCCCAGTAGTGTCAGAAACGCCGGTTCAACAATTTCTTCCGTTGTTCTAGTTTTCAGGTAGGTGAGTGTAGGTTCGGTTCCAATGTCGGTCGCCGCGAACGCATTGGGTAGTGGAGCCGGTTTTAGTTTGGCATACGTTTTCAGCTGAGCCTTCAGCTCTTGGTAGCGAGCCAGTTTTTTCGGCTTTTTCTTCAATGGCTTCTCAAAATCGAATCGGTCCGCCGCTCGCTTGGCCTGACGCTGTACGAGGTAGGTTAGCTGTTTTTCATAACTGGACTTTTCCGATTCAGGTTTTCGATAGATCGCCTGAATGTCATCGTGAAATTGCCCCACGATGTACTGCTGATTCTCGTCAAACGCGTCACGACCAATTTCATGCATCTCATCGCGAATCGCCTGCGTAGCCTCTTGCCACGTTGCCAGCTTTTCCTGATAGTCAGACACTTCCTCAGGAGTTGCCAGCGGATAGTTGGCCGGCCATGCAACGCTTGCGAGAAATGCCTGGAGGCCCAGATAATCTTTCTGCAAAATCGGATCGAATTTGTGGTCATGGCATTGAGCGCAGCCGATGCCGATACCTAAAAAGGCCTCGCCCGTAACGCGCGTCATCTCATCAACGATCAGGCCCCAGTGCATTCGCACGTTTCGCTGGTTCCACTCGTAAATCCCGTGCCGCAAGAATGCAGTTCCAACGAACACGGCGGGATCATCGGGAGCGATTTCGTCCCCCGCGAGATGCTCCCTTACCAGTTGGTTATAGGGTTTGTCGTCATTCAATGATGCAATCACATAGTCGCGAAAGTGACCTGCGTCGGGACGAAAAGCGTCCTCGTTGTAGCCATCACTGTCCGCGTACCGCACAACGTCCAACCAATGTTGTGCCCAGCGTTCACCATACCGAGGACTATCTAGTTG
>CAYQMZ010000030.1:13179-21863 GCA_964418725.1 uncultured Pirellulaceae bacterium | reverse complement strand
GATCTAAGTAGACGCGACGACACCACTCGCCGTCAGTCGCTTTCTTCGAAGGAGAAACTAAGTTCTCTTTCCACTGTTTTGAGATCTCGATGTTGATCATCTCGGTGGGCGACATCGTGCCCGCGAACGAACTGCCGGCACCCACCGAAATCACAGCCAGAAAAATAGTCGTGTACTTTGCCATTCCGGTCATATGCGGCCACGATCATGAGAAGTACTAGTCACCCCTAGAACGTTGATCGACCGGACAAGTACTCAGGCATCGCCGAAGTTCATCACCATCAGCCCCTGCCTGGGAGGGGATGATTTTTTACGGATCGACCAAAATCGATTGTAGCCGACAGGTGATTGGACCCCGCCCAAGTGGCTGGGGAAGCAAAATGAAGCACAATTCCTGTACACCTGTATTGTTTTAATACACACCAACGAAAACAGGCGAGCCAGGACAATTGTCCCGACTCGCCTGCTTCTCTGGTCGTTGGAGATGTGTTTTCCACTGTAAAAGCGGGAAACGGGGGGTAATCATCTCCATTGGGTCTCTGTTCCGGCCCCGACGATGGTGTGCCTCTCCTTCGTTCCGGCCCCGGATGTTTCTCTGTAGTGCAATGAGCGTGCCAATTGATAGCACTTTGCTTCTGGGGATGAAAAGATTGGCGGGTTAAGCGTACTTAGCCGACTTGGCGGACTTGGCCGAAGCTCACGCTTAGCGTGAGCGGTACGTACCCATCACGCTCCGCGTGATGCTGCGGTGCCTGCCCCACGACCATCGCCATCGCCATCCCGATCCCTCAGCTCGTCACACGACGTCATCACCGACATCGGTATACTCCTGCGATGGAAAACGAGCAGACAACTAAGGCGATTGCCACGGAAATTGGTAAATCGGTTAAGCAAGTTCGGGCAGCGATTGAACTATTGTCGGCCGGTAACACCGTCCCGTTCATCGCCCGCTATCGAAAGGAAGCAACACAGAGTCTCGACGAGATCGCGTTGCGAGCCATCGAGGATGCGTTGGAACGCATCAACGTCTTTGAAGCACGCAAGGCAACGGTTCTAAAGTCCATCAGCGAACAGGGACTGATGACGGCAGAGTTGCAGGGCAAGATCGACGGTTGTTCTGACCTTTCGACACTTGAGGCGATCTACTTGCCTTTCAAACCGAAGCGGCGAACCCGCGCGACCGCGGCGCGAGAGAAGGGATTGCAACCGCTGGCTGATCTGCTCAAGCAACAGAAGCCCCTAGGTAAATCTAAACAAGATACGCTTCGAGATTACGTCGATCCGAACAACGACGTCCCGGACACCAACGCGGCATTGCATGGCGCGCTGGATATTGTCGCGGAAGAGTGGTCGGAAGAGGCATCAGCTAGAAGCTTTCTCGTTCAACAGGCAATGAAGTTCGGCAAGGTCGTCTCTAAAGTAAAACGAGGCAAGAAAACGGTCGACGGAGCTGACAAGTTTGAACAATACTTCGATCGAAGTGAATCGGTCGAACGCATCCCCGGTCATCGGATGTTGGCAATGCTGCGTGGCGCATCCGAAGGTGTGTTGCGTGTGAACTTACAGCTGGACGGCAGTCGCGAAGTCACCGAACTGAAGCAGCGATTTGTCCACAACCGTGGCTTTGAGTTTTCCAAAGAGTTACTGTCATGCGTAGACGACTGCTACGAGCGACTCCTGATGCCGGCCACGGAATCTTCGGTGCTTGCAAATCTAAAGGAGAAAGCCGACGACGAAGCCATCGCGGTCTTTGGCAAGAATCTGCGAGAACTGCTGATGGCAGCTCCAGCCGGCCCCCGTGTAACGATCGGAATTGACCCAGGCTTTCGCACGGGGTGCAAAGTGGCTGTCGTTGACGGAACGGGACAATTCCTTTCGCACACGACAATTTTCCCGACCCCGCCCAAGAACGACCAGCAAAAAGCCGGCGAAGCGATCTTGGCACTCGTTCAGAAGTACAACGTGGAGCTGATTGCGATCGGCAACGGAACGGCCTCGCGAGAGACGGACGCGTTCGTTGGCGGGCTGATCCAACAACACGGCCTCAACGTTACGAAGGTGATGGTCAGTGAGTCCGGGGCATCAATTTACTCGGCCAGTGAAATCGCCGTGGAAGAGTTCCCCGACCTCGATATCACGGTACGCGGCGCGATCAGTATCGCGCGGCGACTTCAGGATCCGTTAGCCGAACTGGTGAAGACGGACCCCAAGTCCATCGGCGTGGGGCAGTACCAACACGACGTGAATCAACCAAAACTGCGAAAGTGTTTGGATCGAGTTGTCGAGTCATGCGTGAACAGTGTCGGCGTTGATCTCAACATGGCCAGTGCTCCGCTGCTTTCGTACGTCGCTGGAATCGGACCGAAGTTGGCCGGAAACATCGTGAGCCACCGCAATTCGAACGGATTGTTCGCGAGTCGGCAGCAATTGACCAAGGTTGCCAAACTTGGAAAGAAAGCCTTCGAGCAGTCCGCTGGTTTTTTACGCATTCGCGACGGCGAACAGCCGCTAGATAATTCTGCCGTGCATCCCGAAAGCTACCCATTGGTTGCTCGGATGGCCAAACAGTTGCACAGCGACGTCAGCTCCGTTGTGGGAGACGCAAATATTGGCAGTCGTCTGAAGCCAGAAGATTTTGTAGATGAGAAGTTCGGTCTGCTCACCGTCACGGACGTGATTGACGAACTTGCAAAACCCGGACGCGATCCACGCAGTGAATTTCGAGTCGTAAAATTCAACGACAAGGTGAATGAGATTGGTGACCTACGACCAAACATGATGCTAGAGGGCGTGATCACGAACGTTACGCACTTTGGGGCATTCGTTGATCTCGGCGTGCATCAGGACGCCTTGATTCATATTTCTCAGTTAGCCGACCAATTCGTCTCGGATCCGAACGAGATTGTCTCGGTTGGCGACATCGTCAAAGTAAAGATCTTGGAGGTGGATACGACGCGTAAGCGCATCGCAGCCACCCGCAAGTTTTGAGCGGCGGTTTCGCAACCAAGCGAGTTACGAACAGCCTAAATCCAGTTCCGGGCGATCTAATGACCGCCATCCGTTTCGGTTACCTGGACTTCACCCTGAATGAAAGTTTCGCCTTTGTATCGTAGCGCGAAGAAGATGTACGCCACAAGAGTGAACAACATCAGGCCTACGAAAAACCAATAGTAGGTAGAGCCATCCAGAGGCGTCGATCCATCGGGACGTTTGAGTCGCTCCAGCACAAAGTTCAGTGCCGAAACGAAGAAGTTTCCAAACGAAACTCCCAGGAAGTAAACGCCCATAATGAAACTCTTCATGCGTGGCGGACTCTGCGTGTAGGCAAATTCCAAACAAACAATCGAGACCATGATCTCGGCAGATGTCAGCAAGAAGTAGGCAATGAACTGCCAGCCAATGTTCGGCTGTCCTCCCGCTTCGATATTCATTTCGATAAGTCCCGTCACGGAAAACGCGATCGCGGTTATTGCGAAGCCGATCCCGATCTTGCGAAGCGGTGTTGGGTCAAAGAACTTCGCCATCGCGGGATAAACGAAGTACGTAAACACGGGAATCAACAGCAAGATGAAGGCTGGGTTCAACAACTGAACCTGGCTTTCTAACCACGTAACGCCCAGAAAGGTGCGGTCCATGTTCTCCGCTTGCAGTACCCAAGCGGACCCCGTCTGATCGAAGATCGACCAGAACACCGGCACGAAAACTAGGAACAGCGGTGCTAGGTTTTTCAGCGCCCGCATGCCCGCTGGGCTAAACGTTTCTTCTTTGAACTTCTCCCATCCGCTTGCCGGGACATGCACGAACGTGTGACGCCCTAGCCAAAACACAAACGTCGCGATTGCCATCAGAATGCCAGGTAATCCAAACGCCGCCCATGGCCCGACGTTCTCTAGCAACAACGGCGTCACAAAGTTACTAGCCGCCGCTCCCAGGTTGATGGCGAAGTAGAACCAGTTGAAGACCTTTGTCAAAAGATGCTTGTTGCCACTTCCGAACTGGTCACCGACGTGCGCAGAAACGCAGGGCTTGATCCCACCAGCTCCAATCGCAATAAGAACCAATCCCAAATACAAGAACGGAGCCATATCCCACATGCCGGTGGCCGGTCCGATGTCCATCAAAGCGAGGGCCGTATGACCGACGCAGTACATCAAGCTGATCCAAAGAATCGTCTTGTACTTTCCCCAATAAACGTCCGCGACGATCGCACCCAGTAGTGGGAAGAAATAGGCGCCGGCCGTAAACAGGTGGTAGACGCTTTTCGCATCGTGCTCGTTCATGCCAGCCAGCTGCCCTGTGGAATCCAACAGGTGCTTGGTCATGAAAATCGTCAGAATGCCTTTCATCCCGTAGAAACTGAATCGTTCGGCCAGTTCGTTTCCGACGATAAATGGGATCCCGCCAGGCATCGTGGTCAGTTTGGGATCTGGGGCGGTTAATATGTTCGGATCAGTGGGCACCGCTGGGGATTCGGAATGGTTTTCTTCGGGCACGTTGACTCTGCTCCAGGGTAGGACGGCGGGTGGCTGGCGAACTGCGAGTCGAATGTATCGTCCTCACTGGCCTCATGGAAGAAGAGCTGAACGCTTCACCAACGCTATCTCACCGTGTTTTGATATGCTTGCGCGGCTAAGCTCGAGTGTCCAACACGCGAAATGAACGGAACGCGTTCGCTGATAGTGACTTGCGAACCGAAGTTCGAACAGCAACGTAGTCAAGTGAGAGGTATGGAACCCCAACACAAACGGGGCGACTTGGCCGATCAGGCAGACTTTGCAGGTTTAGCTTGACACGGCTTGAACGGCCGACTTTATTGGCCCCCAATGCGCGGCGGTAGACTAGTAAGTCTGCGTCGTTAAACTAGTGCAGCGTAACGTCTTACATGAGCTGGCTGATTTGCTTGAAACTGTCCCGCCTTTTCGCAGACCAAGTTAGCAGTGAGCTACAAGGAGCAAGAGAAAGAATGAAATACCTTACCGCCCTCATCGCCGTCGTCATTGCTGTCGCGATCACTCAGTCTGCGTCTGCATTGCCACCCTTCAAAAAAGCCTTCGCTGAAAAGTATGCCGCGAAGCACAAGAACAAGGAATTCCAGGCCGCCGTCAAAAAGGCAAGCTGCAACGCATGCCACGTCAAAGGTGCCAAGAAGGATGTTCAAAACGAGTATGGCAAACTCTTGAACAAACTGATCGAAGGCGACGCCAAAGATCGCATTGCAGCAGCCGGCAAGAAAGGCGCCGACGAAAAGAAGAAGGAATCCGAAAAAGTCATGGCGGAACTCGACAAGGCTTTTGCCAAGTCAGCCGAAATGAAGTCAGCCGGTGGCAAAGGTCCGAAATACGGCGAACTGATGAAAGAAGGCAAGCTGCCTGTCGATCTCGAAAAGGCCGTAGCGGCGTGGAAGGCCGAGCAGAAAAAGAAAGCAGCAGAAAAGCCTGCCGAATAGCAGCACAACAGCTTTCAGTTTTACACTGCGTTAGAGCCCGTCTATGACGGGCTCTTTGCATTGAGAGCCCATAGACTTCCGCTAGCGCTGCAGACCAGGCAGGATGTCCAAGTCCAACGACTCCGTCAGGCCGGCCCGTTCGCGTTCGACAGCGATTGCTCCCATAACTGCGTTGTCCGTACAAAGATCAAGCGGAGCAATGTGCAGTTCGCACCCTTCATCCGCCAACCGTTGTTCCAGTCGTTCGCGGAACCTTTTGTTGGCCGCGACTCCGCCGCCGACGCAGAGCCTTTTCAATCCAGTCTTCTTAGTCGCCAGGACTGCCTTCGCCACTAACACGTCGACAACGGCTTCTTGAAAACTGGCAGCCAGATCTGCGACGACTTGCGGGTCCAGGTTGAGATTTGAAAAATCGTGTTTCCCCGGCCCGACAATCTTGTAACGCACGGCGGTCTTTAAACCACTGAAGCTGAATTCGATTTTATCAGTTTTCAAAAATGTGCGAGGCAATTCGTAAGCTTTCGGATCACCAGATTCGGCAACACGAGAGAGCGCCGGACCACCGGGATATGGAAGCCCCAACAACGACGCCACTTTGTCAAACGCTTCGCCGGCCGCATCATCAATGGTGCCACCCAGCAACCGAAAGTCGACGGAACTTTGGCAGTCGAACAGACTGGAATGCCCACCGCTGACCACCATGCCTACGCACGGAAAGATTGGCTTGCCGGCGGCAACCTGACATGCAAATACATGTGCATGCAGGTGATTGATTGCGACCAAGGGAATGTCCAATGCCAGAGCCAGCGTCTTGGCCGCCACTAAACCAACCAGCAGCGAACCAGCAAGGCCCGGTTGAGTCGCCACCGCCACGACATCCACATCGGCCAACTGCTTGCCAGCTCGCTCTAGCGCCAGATCGATTACCGGCAGTATCCGTTCGACGTGTGCTCTAGCAGAACTCCTTGAAATCGCTGATGCAACTCGTCCTGGCTCGCAACAGCAGAACCGAGCACCGACAAGTCTTCGGTGATGATCGCCGCGGCCGTTTCATCGCAGGTTGTTTCAAGAGTCAAAAACAGTTTCATATCGCTTCACGATTGGATTGGAGATTTCAGCTCTCGTGCAAGCTCATCAAGCCGACGCTGAATGTTACGCGCGACTTCTAGGCCTTGCGTTAATTCCTTACCAGTCTCAGTAAGGTGAGCGTCATCACTGTCCTGTAGCTTTCTGGTTTGCAAGTAGTCCAGTGCCTTGCCCAGGTGCTGCAGGCTGTCGCTCACTTCGTCCAGCAATGTTTGCCGACTTTGAAGCAGCGACTCGCTGGCTTCCGTGTCCGTCATTTGGTCTGCACCAACCCACAAATCAAAGCTGCGTTCCAACGACCCGAAACCGGCGCGATACAAGTCCCACGTCTGCTGTTTGATGTCTCGCACGTTGGCCGCATCATCGGGATGTGCTTCGACCAAGCGGTTGTGTTGCATGCGATCGTACAAGGTTTGCAATTCGCGCATGCACTGGTTACTTCGATAGTCTTTATCGCCTCGCAACAAACGGCGAAGCTCCCGCAGTTTCGCCTGCTCCTGATACTGTGCCTCAGCACGAATATCGTCCGCCGAGATTTCCCAGATCTCTCGTCGCTGCCAAACGAGGAGGTAGCACACGGCGATCGCAGAGAATAATGGGCCAGCCACGGCAAACCAATTCGAGTAGCCGCTTAACGTGAGACTAACGCCGGTCACCGCGGGAACCCAAATCCAGGGTAGACCGAGAATTCGAATCCAAAAGCGGATGCTGATAGCCACCGGGTCCATTGAGCCCACTTTGCCAACTACGAGTGATGGTCTTTTTTCGGCAGCCCAGGTGCGATGCCCGAATTCGGATCGGCATGCGTCTCGTCGATCGCTTGCGACCCGCTTCCATTCGGAGGTCCGCCCAGCGACTCCTGCGTCATCTTCTCGATCGTCGCTCCCGTATCGCGGTACGACCTCAACATCAGCCCGACTCCTGCCGCAAACATTCCGAGCATCATCATCAGGTGGCTGACCTTCACACTCATGCGGAATCGCAGGTGACTCAATATTTCTACGGCAACAATGCCAAGGCCTATGTAAAGCAGCCACCATGCCCACTTTTTTGACGCGTCGTAAAACAGAGCAACAACGCCAGCCAGAAACGGGACGAAGATGATCCCCATGGACGTCGTCTCACCGAAACGCTGCCCACCTCCCACGCCATCTCGGCGGCGCAGTAGGCTCGAGAGCACTCCGTGTCCTGTTTCCGCGATGACTGAATCCAGCAGCAGCCACGCCGCCAAAGCGGACATAGCAAAGCCAATTCCAAACAGAAAGAACCCGCCTTCAGTACCGCCAGAACCCTTCATATCGTCTCCCACAACTCGGTCGAACTTGCCCAAACGTGACCGCAACCTCGCACAACAGCGTCACCCGTGGGTGGATTATACGTGCGAGCTTGGATTCTTGTTAGTCGAGCAAATCTTCAGCACAGGACGTCGCAGTCCTACGCCGACATCGACACTTCTGCCTTCTTCGGCTGTCTACTTTCCCGCTGTCTACGTTTTGTTCGCCTGATCGCCCAAAGCTTGTGATGCCAGTTTCATCGTGTGGTACATGTCACGACCAATCTGCAGCGATCGCTCGTCGTATCGAGCCTGCTCAGCGTCCGTATCGTCAGCAACCTTCGGATCATCATAGTGCCACGGAACACGAATCGCGGCACCGGGAATCACCGGACAGCTCTCATCAACATCCGAACAGCACATCATCGCCGCGAAAGAATTCAACGCCGGTTCGCTGTACAGTTTAGAACTACATTGAATCGGTGACGCGCCGTCGGCAAAAGAGACCAAGTAGTTTGGATTCTCGCTCGCCTTTGCATCGACTGCGTGAGCCGCCGTGTCGACACGGAAACCGAAGCGTTTCAAAGAAGCTACCGTTCGCTCGTTGCAGGCAGTGACCTCCGTGCCGCCGGAGTAGCACCGCACACCGGACAGGTCAAAATGGGTCGCGGACAAGGAAGCCCACACATGAGCGAATTGGCTTCGGCGCGAATTGTGAGTGCAGACGAACATCAGATCAGCCGGCTTCCCTCTGACGATCTGCTCTTCGATGTAGTTCGCCGTGTCAGTGATCTGCTGCGTACGATCCGAGGACATGCCCTGTCCTTCGAATTGTTCCAATAGCTTCCGAATACTGTCGTACATGGTCTCTTGTCCGTT
>CAYQMZ010000030.1:3219-13169 GCA_964418725.1 uncultured Pirellulaceae bacterium | reverse complement strand
GTTCTTTATGCGTTACTGACTTCGAGGTTTCGCATGGCAGAGCGTCCTCCGATTAACGCTCACGACTCGTCTGCCGGCGACCGATTCTCACAACGTGTTGATGCGAAAAATCATCGCCTCACGGCATGACCAATTCGCTGCCTCGTGGACAACACTCAATTGGTCAACTCATTGAAACATTACATACGTAGTGTTTACAGCCTTTGACACGCCCCTCAACGGGCTGCGTTGAGTTTCTCACACAGGCCCAACCTCTTTGGGCACACAGACTGCACTTTGGGCAAACGCGAGCTTAGCCTGGACTCCGTGAGCCATGGAGACCGGCATTCGCAACCACGCATCCATGATTCTGCTTTGCTGTCGAGGGGCCTGTCCGTGCAACATCGTAAACTTACTTTCGAAACGCTCCAACATCGCGAATTGCTGACGGCCAACACGGAACTCTTTGACGACTTGAACGTCACCGAATCGGAAACGTTTTCGCTCGACGCCACGGACACGGACAACTCGATACTGTTGACGAATCAGTCCACCGTTCCCGCTCGGTTTACGATGCGTTTCAACGGAAACATCTCCGTCAACACTCAGGATCTCGTGCAGCAGATTCGGGATTTTGAAGTTCCCGGCGAACCAGATATGCCCGACTATGAAAAGGCATATCACTACCTGATGGAGTTTCATGGCCATGACCGCCCACTAACGGGCCGAACATGGATGCACGAGCCATCACTGTACCTGAATTCGATCGGCGCCGGTCTATGCGATGACGCTGCCTCGGCACTGAAACTGATCTGGAACGGTATGGGCTACGAGTCGCGTGTTTGGCTGCTTAGCGGCCACGTTGTATCCGAAGTCTACACGGGTGAGCGTTGGGAAATGTACGACGCCGACCTACGTTTGGTGTACTACAACGACGACATGCAGGTGGCCGGCGTTGAAGAGTTGATGGAGAACCCTCACTACATCTATTCGCCGAAAGTCCGGTTCGACCAAGCAGACGGTTCGGGCGTTAGCCACAGCAAGCGAACGGCCTCCTTCTTCTGGACGACAGAAAACAATCGAGTTTGCACAGCATGCACCACGAACCTGCCCGAACGCGACCTGGTCTTTGAAATTCCAGCCGGCGGTACACTTCAGGTGGGCGAGATCACTCCCGAACGTGACTTGCCAAATTCACTGGTTCAAACGTCAAGCCTTGGCCTGCTGACGGTCACGATTCCTGCCAACAGCACAGGTTCACTGAATATTCCACTAGTGCTCTACGATATCTCAGGCGGTCCCGATGATTCAGTCCAACTGGGTGATGCCACGTTTTCGCTTGGAACGGATGCGGCTTTCAGTCACCTCAACGACGAAGGGACCGATTCGCGTTTCGACGCAGTGACCTACGCGAATAACTCCGAACCGATCCAGGTTCACTACCTGATGAATAAGCAGCTTACCGAGTTGCTGGATCAGAACGTCCTCGAGATCAACCACATCGGCGAAGCAACCGATTTGCAGGCACAGGTTCAGGGACCACTTGCCAAGCAGTTCGACTTTTCGGATGCGGCCGCCTCGGAAGTCGTCTACTTCGACGGCACCGAACACTTTGACGTGCAAGACCAAGAGGTCTCCGCTTTGCTACACAGCGAGCGAAATTTTGAAATCAATGCAACTATCCAAGTCGACGCCGACGACGCTACGAGACGCCCCGTCGCTGACTCGTTCCGATTCTCTTTCGAAATCGATGATCAGAATCGCCCGTACGCTTACTACCGAGCAAGCAACAACCGATGGGTCGGTGTTCGTGGCCAAGCACTGCCGTCCAACGAGATGGTCGACCTCAAAGTTCGCTACGAAGATGGAACACTCAGCCTGTTCGTGAACGGCGATCTGCAAGGACAACGTGCCGGAGCAGGACTACACCGAGACTACTTGGTGCAGGACTTGAAGATCGGCGGCTCGAGCCATATGGGTGGCCTGTTCTTCAAAGGTCATATCGACCAGGTTTCGATTCGGGAACTGCAAGACCACGAATTCGAGTTCCAGTCGGTGGCTGTTGATGAGGCCTTGGAAATCGTGCAAGACAACGATGACGAGCAAGTTCTCATCGATGGAGAGACGAACAGCACTACGCCCACCGAGAACACCGTCGCTCAGCCGGAAGACACAGCATCGACTGACGCCGTATTGGGAGACTTGACGGGTGACGGTTTGGTTACCTTCGATGACTTCATGGTTTTCGCACCGAACTTTGGCAAGTCAGGAGAAAACCTGGCTGGCGACTTTGACTCGGACGGACAAGTTTCCTTCCTGGATTTTGTGATCTTGTTCCGAGCACTCTCTGACGCCCAAAGCTAGACAGCTCTGACAACCATGGCTCGATAAGCGGCACGGTTCTGAATGAACGTGCCGCTTTTTTCCATGGTGTGCTTTCGTGAGCCAGCATCTGTCTTGAAGTTACGCTCGCGATCTGGCTACGATTGAGGCGATTCAGATCTCAGTCTTTGTCGTTCGAACTTTACCGCGTGCGAGACACGATGCATCCAGCTCGAAAGCCCGTTGACGAACTTCAGGCCGAGTGTGAGATTCGACGACAACGCCGATCCGGCCCCGGTGGACAGCATCGCAACAAGGTCGAAACGGGCGTCTTCGTCGAACACAAGCCTACCGGCATCCGCGCGGAAGCTACGGAGCAGCGTAGCCAGCCGAAGAACCAAGAACTGGCAGTTTTTAGACTACGCGTCAACCTTGCTCTGCAGCACCGCGTCGCTGTCGAGGACAGCCCGTCGGAGCTTTGGAAATCACGTCTGCGAGGCGGCAAGATCTTAGTGAACGCCGAACACGCAGACTTCCCCAGCCTACTGTCGGAGGCGATGGATGCCTTGGCCAGCAACGAATGGGATACCAAGCAGGCTTCGACGTTCTTAGGCTGCTCTACGTCGCAGCTTGTGAAGTTTCTGAAGAAAGATGGCCGCGGTCTGGCGGAATTGAATCAGCAACGACAGCAATTGGGACTGTCCAATTTGCGTTAGACGACTTGCGGCTTGAAAACAGAACGGCGGCAACGCATCCGCCCGCAGAACTGTAGACGAATCAGCTTGTAACAGCCTCTTTTTCAAACGCTTCGTCTCTAGTTGCTGATGACGTTGAGCTGTCGACGGCTTTGTTCACTTCATCTGCCAAGTCGTGCCAAAAATCATCTTTGCGAATCGCTACTCGCGTAAATCTTCCAGTCTGGTTGTAATTCACAAGCGACTTCCGAATTTGGAAGACCGGCCCCGCGAATCGATTGGAAAGTCGCAGCGCGTCGTAAATGGCGAACGGCAGCATCACGAAAAGTACTAGATAGATGGACCAATGCTCATAGAAGACATTTGCAATTTGGTCGATGATGAGCACCTCCGGTTCCAACAGAAACCGGCCGATCACCAATGGCATCGAGATGAAACAAGAACACCCGGCCCAGTAAAAGATGACGCGTGCTACGATCGCCATCTGGACGTCTCTGTCGATAAGTAGCTTGGTGCGAGGCTTTTTGGACATCTTTGACTTTACCTACTAAGGACCAATGGCAGATCCGATTTTCTGATCCGTATCCGCGAAGCTGTTACCGACAGCGACGCCGAAGACTTGCATGCCCCCGATTGCGGCCATCAGAATGAGCATGATCACGACCGCGTACTCCACAGACGTGGGGCCGTCTTCACTCGTTAAGAAGAAGCAAATTCGCTTTATCAGTCGACGTATCATCTTCGCCTGCTGTTTCACGGAAGTGTGGCGTTTTCGAAACGATACGTCCCAAGCGTCCCCATGGCGTACGCGAATCCACTTTCCTCGCGATTTATGACATTTCAGGGCCGCAAAACCGAACCACACCGCGCATTGCGTACGCGATTGGGGCACCAAGGCGAACCGTCAACGATCGCTTTTCCACGGCTTAGTGTCGGCGGGCTGATTTAGTTCGCCTGGTCAGCCACAGACCAGAGAGCAGCAGAACGAATCCACGGCATTGGGGTTCGGGAACCGTGGAGATCGCCGACGCAGATGTGGATCTTTGGAAGCCGAAGTTAGTCGAGATCGCTAGGAAGTCGGCGAAGTCAACCAATCCGTCAGAGTTGAAATCTCCCTGTGACCAAAGTGAGAAGTCGGACCCAAAATTATCGTTCAGAATCAGAAAGTCGGCGAACGACACCTCTCCATCCAGATTCGCATCGCCATGAATCGTGTCGGCGAATTCCGTAACCCATCGCGTAACGTCGTTTCGGTCGACGACTTGGTCCTCATTCAGATCGAATCGTAGCGGCGCCGGAGCGATCAACGTCGCAAAGCTAAGCACGTCGAGATCTTCAGTCGTGAGAAGCTCGTCGCCGTTGAAGTCAGCCTGTTCTTTCAACAACAACTCGATCATGTTGGTTGTGATGGCTTTCTTTAGCTCGCCACTCTCACCGGTGAATTGAGCAGCCGTCACGCTGGGAACCGTGATGATGCGGCCGGAGTCTCGTGTCTTCTGAAAATCAATCCAACTTGCGCAACCGGGGAACTTTCCGTCCGACGTCGTATTTTCGAACGCGATAAGATCGAATCGATGGAATGCCAATCGTTCGAGATCCACAACGGGACCCGTTACCGGGTCACATTCCAGGAAGGGGGCTCCGTCAAATTCCGCCGCAGGATCATGAATGACTTGGCCGTCTTCGATACTCTCTTTTGCTAGATACGAAGGCGACGCATCCAAAACCTTCCAGCCATCGTAAAACATCTCAATTCGATCCCGCATCGCCGCCCAGCCGCTTCCATTACCGCCGTGATAGAAATCGACACCGATGCTTTCGTAGATTGGATAGCCCAGAATCTCTTGCGTGAATGCCTGACGTTTTGGGAACGTCATCGTTGTCGGGTCGGCGGGATCGTCGTACCCAACAGCCCGGTACATCGTATTGCCGGACAGGATTAATCCAGAACCACCGTTGTCAACAAAACGATCAAAATTGCGTCGTGCAGTCTCCGTCCAATACTCGCTGTGCCCAGGAACGATGACCAATTTCGATCCGGCAATTGCATCGTAGGACTCCAGATCCGAATCCGCGATGTAATTGACCGCGTAATCCATCTCTGTCAGCAAACGGTCTAACCCGCGCGTCCGATGCAGCTTGCGAGGCGTAGCGTTGCTTTCTTGTGGACGGAGAAAAGAAACCTCCGGCGGACGCGATCCATCGGGGAGCCTTTGATAGAGATTCACGCCGTCGGTCCGACTGTACGCGTTCACTGTATTCGTCGGGTAGATCACGACGATATCTGCATTGGCAGAGTTGACAGGATCCCCAATAAGGAATGGCACCGCATGGCTCGTCACTTCAGGACCATCCAAACGATAAATCCCATTTGGCAAATCTGGAAGCACCAACGTTTGCGGTTCAAAGCCGACGCCTTCCTCCCACGCTTTGGTGATTCCTGTAGCGGTACTTTGCGACCGCAATGGAGCCTCAATAGTTGCGACGGAATTGTGGAAAACGTCGTACACGTGCAGCGTCGCGTTGTCGTCTGGCGTCACACCGTTCAAATGAAACTCCGCCGGCTGTCCCGGAAGATTCGTCCAGCGACGGGCGTACCCGGTAAGAAACTCTTGCCCCATCAATTGGGCAGCAGAACCAGACAAGAAGACGATCAACACAAACAGGCGGCCAAGCATCGCTACACCATCGAGGAGTTCGTGTCCGGAGCACCCCACGGCATCGCAAAAGCGATTGCTCGCACCCCGAAACTACGACCCATTCTAGTTGGCGCTGAACTTCAAGAGAAAAGAATCGTCGTGAATTCAAGCACCAACTCAGCACGCTGGATCGCCAGAATTAACGGCCCAACTCATCGCGTGTGTCGGACTGCGATCGTTTGTTCAAGTAAAGTTTGATTGGAACTTCACCGTATGGCAATTGATCGCGAAACACGCCCAACAGGTAGCGGCGATAAGAAACGGGAAACGCCCGAGGATTACTGCAAACCAGCACGATCGTCGGCGGCTGTGTGCCAACCTGCGTCGCGTAGTAGATTTTTGGCCGTTTTTGGTTGCTCATCGGCGGCGGATGATTGTCCAATGCATCGCGGACTAACCGATTGAGATCCGACGTTTGCACTCGCTCGCGAGACTGCTTGAACAGGTTTTGCGAGTGGTTCAGCAGCATCTTCACGTTCTTCCCAGTCTCGCCTGTGATAAACGCGATCGGCACGTGCCACATCGTCTGAAACGTGTCACGCAGATAACGAACCCAACGTTCCGTTGGCATTTGCTTGTGCAACTTGTCCCACTTGTTGACGACAAATACACACGGCTTGTACTGATCCGCGATGTAGCCGCAGAGTTTCTTGTCGACCTTACTAATCCGCTGCGACGCATCAAAAAACAACAGCACGACGTCCGCTCGACGAATACTCCGCTCCGCACGCTTGGTGCTATAGAAATCAATGTCGGATCGGACACTTACGCCTCGACGAAACCCCGGCGTGTCGATTGCGATGAAGGACTTTTCATCCAACTCGAAGCGAACGTCCACACTGTCACGCGTGGTGCGTGGCACCTCGCTGACGATCATTCGTTCTGCCTTCGTCAGTGTATTGACGAAGGTGCTCTTCCCGACGTTGCGGCGGCCAACGATAGCCACCTTCATGATCGGTTCTTCCGGAGCCGCTTCCTCTGCCGGGGGCAAACGCTCAAGAATCATGTCCAAAAGCTCATCTCGATTTCGATTCGCTTTCGTACTAACGCGAATCAACTTCCCTCGGCCAAGCTTGTAAAACTCGTCCGCCTGGGCCTCGTACTTTTCACTGTCTGTCTTGTTCGCCACGCACAAGATCGGCGTTTCGACGTATCGCAACCGCTTGGCCACCTCTTTGTCCAGCGGCAGTATTCCTGAATGCGTATCGACCACGAATAGAATGACGTCGGCCGTGTCGATGCCCTGTGTGATTTGATCTTCGATCTGATCGGTCAGGTTATCGACATCCTCGATCCCCATACCTCCGGTGTCGACTAGCTCGAAGAACCGGTCTTCATAGTTCACCAAGTAGCTAAAGCGATCGCGCGTCACACCAGGTTGATCATCAACAATCGCGAGTCGCTTCTTCGCGATCCAATTGAAGATGCTGGATTTGCCGACGTTTGGCCGCCCGACAATTACAACCTGTGGAATACGCATAAAACAGAACGCCGCCCGGCGTAGGAGTTTGTGTGGTGCGGCGAAGCAAAACTGCGGGAATGAGTGGTTGATTCACACCAAGCAAGGTGCGGGACCGCGACCAATATCCACTCCGCCATCACCCGACTATAAATCAACGCCCCAAACCGAGAAAGAGTCCGTCGCCGTTGAGGCGGTCGCCAAACCGCTAACGCCCACATCTCGAAGCACTCCCAAAGCCGGCTACCGATGTTGTGAAAGTTGCCGGACCTCTATAATTCGGATGCAAGGAGCAGTCATGAACGACTTGACCAGTAATCCGGATCGCTTGAAGAAAGCGATCGTACAAAAACTTGAATCTCTACATCGAAGCGGAATTCGCAGCATTCCTCGCGTAGAGATCTCGGCTCAGCCGGCCGCTGCCCCGCCATCCAGCCCAACCGTCACGGCCGCGGCTTCAGTTTCCCCTCCAGCAAACTCAACAACGACAGCGAGCCAGGATTCCGATGTTGAATCGTTGTCGTTGAAAGCTTCCGTCCCCAAAGCAGTTCCGTCCAATCAACCGGCGGCACCGGCGCCCGTTCCACAACTCGCTCCTGCGGGTCCTTTCACTAGTCCCGTGATTCCAGCCGCTGAAAGAGCCTCGGCACTGCAGATCGTTGAAGCGGACGTTGCCCAATGCACACGATGCGACCAGCTGGCGACCAGTCGTACTCAAACGGTTTTCGGAGTCGGGAACCCGAACGCTCGACTTGTGTTTTTGGGCGAAGCACCCGGTGCCGACGAAGATCGTCTGGGCGAACCGTTCGTTGGCAAGGCAGGCCAGTTGCTCACCAAGATCATCGAAGCCTGCACGCTGAAACGCGAAGACATTTACATCATGAACGTGCTTCGCTGCCAACCGCCGGGCAATCGCAATCCGACTCCAGAGGAAGCCGCTAATTGCCGGCCTTTCTTCGAACGGCAATTCGAAATCATTCGCCCCGAGTTCATTTGTTGTCTTGGGTCAGTCGCGGCAACAACACTGTTGAATACAACGTCGTCCGTTGGTCGGCTACGAGGCAAGCTACATGACTGGCGTGGTATGAAGGTAGCCGTCACGTATCATCCCGCATACTTGCTACGCAACACGAGTGCGAAGAAGCATGTCTGGGCCGACATGAAAATGCTGATGCGTGAAATGGGCATCGAACTCTAGTCGACTATTTCTTGTCGACGTTTTTGAGCAGCGAAAAGATGTCGCTATCCGTCGTCAAGATCAACATGCTGTCGCGGTCGAGCATTTCCTGGTACGTCTCCATCGTCTTGATGAACTCGTAGAATGCGATCGACTCTTCACTTTGGTTGTAGGCCTCGGCGTAGATGTTTGTCGCTTTAGCGTCGGCTTCGCCCCGCACCTCTTGGACTCTCTTGTATGCTTCCGACTCGATCTTCAAGAGATCCCGTTCCTTCTTACCTTGGATCTTTGCCGCTTCTCCGGCACCCTCAGATCGGAAGCGTTCCGCAATCTGCTGCCGCTCACTGATCATACGGTCGTATATTCGCTGACGAACGCTTTCGTTGTAGTTGATCCGCTTGAACTGAACGTCCATCAGTTCAATGCCAAAGTCTGTCAGCTTTGAGGCGGCCGAAGGAAATCGGATAGAGCACGCCAATTGTACCGCGACCACCGGGAGAATCTGCTCCTTCGATCGGCGTCTGTGCCGTTGGCTCGCGGTCTTTCGTCGTGCGAATGACCTCGATCAACTCGTGCTTTGCGATGGCGTTTCGAGTCTCACTGCCCAGGATATCGTCCAATCGAGATTGTGCACTGCGTTCATCTCGCAGTCGCTCAAAGTACTGCTGGGCGTTGTTGATTCGCCACCGGGCGAAGGTATCCACGACAATGTATGTCTTATCCTTCGTCGGCATCTCATGCGGGCGACCGTCCCACTCGAGAATTCGTTTTTCAATTCTCCAAACGTCTTGGATGAATGGAACCTTAAAGTGCAAACCAGCGTCCGTGATCGGTTCGCCGATCGGTTTGCCGAACTGCGTAATGATCACTTGTTCGGTTTCGGAGACGGTGTACGCCGAAATAAATAGCAACACTGTCGCTGCGAAGATCAGAAACAAGTAGATGGGGCGTGTTAAATTCTTCATCAGCGTTGCCCTCCTCGATTTGAAACAGGCAATCGCCCAACATCAGGACTGAGTTGTAGTAGCGGTAAGACCTGACTGGCTTTGTCGTCCAGGATTACTTTCTTGCCGAGCTTTGGCACGATTTCTCGCATTGTCTCAATGTAGATTCGCCGTTTGGTGACCTCTTTTGCTTCCAAGTATTCTTTGAAGACGGCACTGAATCGAGCCACATCCCCCTGTGCTTCGTTCACTCGTTTCAACGCGTATCCTTCGGCCGCCTGGATCTTTTGCTCAGCTTCACCTCGAGCTCGCGGAACGGCTTTGTTGTATTCACCGTTGGCCACGTTGATCATTCGCTCACGTTCTTGCTGAGCCTGATTCACCTCGTTAAACGAAGGCTGAACGGGAAGCGGTGGATTCACGTTCTTCAACTGAACTTGATCAATGCTCAGGCCCAACTCGTATTTGTTGACCAGCGACTGCATCTGCGCCAGGGCCTCGGCTTCGATTTCCTGTCGCCCGACGGTAATGACTTCGTCGACGGTGCGGTCACCGACCACGGTTCGCATGACGGATTCCGAAATGTCACGAAGCGTGATTCCTGGGTCGCGAACCTTGAAGAGGAACAGCTGTGGTTCTTGGATGCGATACTGAATGATCCACTCAACGGTCGCA
>CAYQMZ010000030.1:0-3209 GCA_964418725.1 uncultured Pirellulaceae bacterium | reverse complement strand
GGAGTACCGAAACCGAATTCCTGCTTCAACTGCCGACGAACCGGCACGATCATCACTCTGTCGATCCCAAAGGGCAGCTTGAACCGCAGGCCAGGATCAACCGTCTTGATGTATTTTCCGAATCGAAGCACGACCCCCTGCGATTCAGCCTGAACGGTGTAGATGGCTGAGAAGACGGCGATGATCAATACGACCAACAACAGTGCTCCTGAGATCGCCCAGCCAGGTATGCGAACATTTTGAGGCGGTTCGCCAGAGATTTGTAGTTCCACGTTTTTGCCTACGGTTTCTTAGAGTCCAGCCACAACTGACGGCTGCGACTTCCTTAGCCTGCTCGATTCCATGCGATTACCAGCGACGCGGTACAACTATACCCCGCTACAAGCGGCATGCTTTCGCTAACTGTCTGAGTGAACCTTGTTTGCGGATAAGGATTCGTTTGCGGATAAGGATTCTCATGTAATTCGACACAGCCGCGTCGGAATTGAGAAAAATCGCTTTCGCGACCATCAGGCCACCGTTTTAAAGTGACAGCCACAGGGTAGAAATCCGGCAACAACGATTGTGTGGATGAAACTCGTCGTACTGCAGCACTCCGACGTGCGGGGTTTGCTGCAAGCGCCGCAGCCAGAGGATGTCGCGACAGTGACGACATGAAAAAAGCCGGCGAATGCTCGCCGGCTCTTTCTGCTTTTCAAATTGAAGGGAACCAGTCCCTCGCTGTACTCACGTTAGAACGTGAAGATCGCATCAACGCCGAAGTAGCTTTCGTCGTAGTCTGCGGCTGGTGACCAGTCGATTCGCACTTCAGGTCGAACGATGAAGTTCGCGTGTGGACGAATGTTGGCCCCGAAGGTCGCCGCGTAGTACGAGAAGCTTCCATCAGCTGGCAGAACTGCTCCGTGCGGAGCATAGCCGGTGATGTTGTCCGCTTTCCACCACTCCATACGAGCACCTAAGCCCAGGCAATCGCTGACGGTGTAGAGGAAGTATTGGTTGATACCAACGTTGTCTTCACCCGTCGCGTCAACGCGTACCAAGTCGCTTTGAACGACCCAGTTGAAGTTCTCAGTCAGCGTCATGTCGAATACCAAGCTGTGCGAGTAGGCGTCGTCGCCGCGTGCACCGAAGTCCCCAGCAGTCGAGATGTAAGTGAACGTGAAGTCATCGTTTGGTGCGTAGCTGAAACCACCAAGCCATGAACTTCCGTCACCGAATTGATCAAAACCAGTGTCCCATCCCAAAGTCCAACCGGCGTAGACCGTCAAGTTGTCGGTCAACGTTCCAGTGGCCACGGCACCCGTGTGAGTGAAGGGCTCGCTGTTGTACATCGTGATCGCGTGGCTGTAGAAGAAGTTGTCCGGAGCGGTAACTACTTCATATCCAACCAACGTGTAGAAGTGGCCCGCTTTCACGCTCCACTTGTCTGTCAGCATGACTTCGCCGTACAGCTGTGGAATTGCCCAGCCGTATGCACCGAAGTCCAAACCGTTATCGAAATCCCACTCACCAGGATTGTTGCCGAATGCCTGAGTGTCATCCGCATCGATCCCGTACATGATGTCAGCACGGAAACCGAATGGACGCTCAGACGTTGCAACCTTCTCGGCGTATAGCCAGCCTTGGTGCAAAGCTAGTTCGTCAGGGCGACTGTTGAATAGGTCATTGCTTTCGCTGTGGTAGCCAGCCGATAGCCAGCCGCCAATGTTGATGGTTGGCTCGCAGCTGCCGCATAGAACAGATTGCAGCGTCCAGGCATCGCCAAGCGAGCAATCGCATAACCCCAATCCGCATCCGCCACTGCAACCACCGCAGCTATCGCATCCGCCAGGTGCGCCACAGGTTGGCCCAGCCATCCCGCACGTTGGCGCTGCCATTCCGCATGAAGGAGCAGGTGCTCCGCACGCAGGGTCGGCACATGCTGGTGCGCCACAACTCGGAGCGGCACATCCAGTGAATTGAACTTGCTGAACGGGATTTAACCCAGTTCCTACTGATGAGATGTTGGCAACTTGCTGATTTGATTGACCCATTGCCGTTACGGCTAGACCAAGCAGCATGCCAGTTGCAAGCAAGAAGCTTTTAGGCATCATTACCCCCGATTCCGCAAGTTTCCCAGCGGATCATTCCGTTAGTACTTTTCCCCCATGGATGACCGCTTAACGCATACTCCGCGTTTCATCCACTGTGTCTTTGTTCGAGGAAGACTCGACCTCTTGGGCAAATCATCGGTTGGGGGCATCGTCCCACACGACAGTAATGTCCAACTTTTCCTCACGTGCTGTTGCAACAATTTCGCAGATGATAGCTGTGAATCTGTATAGCTGTACGCTGTATACGGGTCTTGCCAGCATTCTTTGCATGCATTGCCCGCATTGCTGGCAGGCTTTCGCCGTGTTGACCAACTGTCTTACGCGAGACGACGTGAATTCCTGGGTTTATCGGGACAGGTTCTACTGCTCGGAACTGTCCAGACTAAAATTGGCCCAAAGTTTGCTTTCCAGTGGGGCTCTGCTTCGTGAGCTCGTTTGTTTCGCTAATCATCAGTCGTGGTGTCGGCTGGTGTGTGGTGAGGCGGAATCGCGAACTAGGACACCAAAGTAAATTGTCTTCCGGGCGGTCGGATCCAGATTCTGAGTGAAGAGAGTGAAACAATGACAAATCTGACAGATGAGCAAAAAGAAGAGAACAATCGCCTGATGGTCGCATGGGGAGTTCCGCTCACCATGATCCTCGGATCCATCGGCGTCTCAGTATCGAATCCAAGCCAACCCGCCACGAAGTCCGACCAACTGGCTGACGCTCAGGCGCAATTTGAAGCAAGCCTGCCTGCAGAAGAAGTCGACGCCACGCCATCACTGCAAACGATCGAATCACCGCTGACTGAAGAGACTGAGAATACAGCCGCGGTCGCAGTCGCTGAAGATGTCCCAGCACAGCCCGCTGAGTCTGATACCGCGACCAATGATGAGGCGACGCAAGCAGTCTACGAGACGGCTGCGGTAGAAGAGCCAGCAGCAAGCGACATCCAGGGTGAAGATACCAGCAACCAGATAACGGAAAGCACCCAGCCAATATTCGACGAAACCGCAGAAGAAACCAATTTGACGGAAGTGGCGGAGTCAAGCGAACCTGCTGGAGATCTGGTCGCCACGGACACCCCGTCTCTGGAATCCACCGCAGCCGCGGAAGCAGAGGTGGAATCTCCG
>CAYQMZ010000029.1:0-22678 GCA_964418725.1 uncultured Pirellulaceae bacterium | reverse complement strand
GATCGCAGCAGCCGGAGTAACCGAATTGATCGTTTGCTTGATGGCGATGCGAGACAACGTGTTGCCACCAACCATCAACTACGAAAACCCGGATCCTCTTTGCGATCTGGACTACATTCCCAACGAAGCTCGCGAGACACCGTGCAACATCGCGTTGAACAACAGCTTTGGCTTCGGTGGGCAAAACATCACGCTGATCGTCGGCAACGCGGCCTAGCTAAATCGCCACCGGCTAACTCGCACAACCAACGGGCTCGAGCGGGCTCGCAACTGACGACGGGCGTGGGCTGCAATTGCCGCTAAGCGCTTT
Source organism: uncultured Pirellulaceae bacterium (assembly GCA_964418725.1). Classification (GTDB taxonomy): domain Bacteria; phylum Planctomycetota; class Planctomycetia; order Pirellulales; family Pirellulaceae; genus CAYNJG01. The sequence goes on along the minus strand of CAYQMZ010000029.1, from coordinate 22,368 downwards.
CGCTATTCGTTCGGCGGAAGAAGCGGATAAGATCCTTGCGTCGCACCAACCCCATATACCGCCGACCGTCGTCATCCACGATGGGAATGGCGTCGTGGGTTCCGTCGCGGAAGTGATCAATCGCTTGAGATAGCGGTGCGTTAGGCTGCAAGGTGAGTGGCGGATTCACCATCATGTCCGCAGCACGAACGAGCTTCGAAATCTCCGGATCAAAGACGTTGTCCCGGATATCGGTGTACAGAATCACTCCCTGAAGGTCGCCTTCGTCATTCAGCACCGGGAAGGTGTTGTCGTGACTGTGCTCAATCCAATGCGCTACTGCGTCGAAGTCTGCCGACGCCTGAATGCCCTTAACATTTCGCCGCATCAGTTTGCTGACAGTCAGGTCAGACACGCTTGACCGAGCCCAGGGGTCACCACCCAGCGCGGTGATGACTCGGTTAAGCACCTCCTGCACGCCATCCCACATGGATGTCGACGTGTGGTCAATGGCATGCTCCAGCGGAGTCTCACCCGACTGCACGACGGCCTTGCGAACCAGGATTGGCCCAATGATCTCGAAGAATACGACGCTACCCAGGATAACTTGTTGAATAGACGCACAGCGGTCGGGGTTCCTTGCGGCTGCCTGCCCAGCGAGGGTCAGTGCCGCTCCAGCCTGCGATACCAACGTCAGCCCCAACCACGTTCGCACGCTAGGTCCTTCGGCTTGGCCCGTGACATAGATGCCGATGAACTTTCCAGCCGTACGGCAGACGATGTAGACCACGCCAATCAATCCGGCAGTGAGAAGGGCTCCCACATTCATGTCGGCACCGTGGACAATGAAGAAGATCACGCACAGCAGGCTCGTCAATCGAGACAACTCTTCAACGACTTCGTTGGCATGCTCTGAACAATTCGCGACCACAACGCCCATCGCCAGGAACGTCAACAAATATGGCAAGTCGTAGAACTGGCACAGGCCCAGCACAAGAACGACCATCGCCATGGCCACAATCATCCAACGCTTGCGTTCGACGTAGGTGCAGATGTAGCTGATCGCCAAGCCACCCGCGGCACCAAGCAAACTACCCGCGGCCAAATCAGTTAACAGACGCAGGGCCTCCCTGGACCAATGATGTGGCAACTCGCCGTCGTTCCAACTGATGGCTACGAACAGGCACTCAAATATGATGACCGCGAACAAGTTGTTCAGTGCGACCAGAGTCGTGGCATACTCTGTGATCGGGCCTTCCGACTCCGCTTCTTTTAGCACCAGCATCGTCGTTGCCGGTGCCGTTGCCAACGCGAGAACTCCGTAGAGACACGCTGAATAAATGTCGATCCCCAGCAGCCCAAGACCGGAAAAGACGCACAGGAACGTGCAAAAGATTTCGCCCCTCGACAGATGCAACGCTCGGTTCATGATGCGGCGAAAGTGCACCAACGTAAAGTGACAGCCCATCCCAAAGAGGACCAGCGCCATGGCCAAATCTGCCAAGGGATGGAGAAGATGCAAATCGTGATTGGCTTGCTCCAAAACACGCCGCATCGACGGTGAGATAAGAAATTCGGGGATGCCCGCAATCGTGTAGGCCGAAAGCAGGAGGCCGACGAGCAAGTAGGCCGTAACACGCGGCAGATGCAGTCGGCTCGACAAGCGAGCCACAAACAACGCCAGTAGTAATGCAGCCCCCAGCGTGAGCAGTATCGAAAATTCGTGCAAAGCGTCGTTCTAGTCTTGGTGGATTGCGTGGTCACAGCAGACACTGCCGGACGTAGACCGCGAAGTCGGAGTCAACTTACCCGGAGATGCTAATACCGGACAGACGGATTTGATAGCATTCCGGAGATTGCTGGCGCACAAACAAACCCCGTGCGAAGCCGCACGGGGTTTGTGATTCAGTATATTGAACGTTTTGATGGGTGCAGTTGCTGCCAGTCCATCGTTCAGCTCGGTACCGCCTAGCTATTCAGCTCACGGTCCAATCGAAGGCGGATTCGCCTCGAAAAAGTCACGCGGTCCACGTGTGGTGTAGTAAGGGTAAGTCACCTGAGCTACCGGTGGTCCGTCCGCTGGTCCAGGCATACCTACGTGAGACTGAGGCCCGCGATGGTGTTGGCCAACGAGACCAGAAAGTGGTCCGTTGATGCCGCCACGCGTGCCGTATCCATCAAGGTTCAGGGTTTCTGGTGTCCGGCACGAAGCTGGATCGTATGCGTTTCCGCAATTGCCCGAGCCACAACCACCTAGCAATTTGCCACCAAGCAAACCGGCCAAGCCACCGCATGATCCAGACGTGCAGCCACCACCAAAGCAACCGCCAGCAGAATCACATCCCATTGGGGCAGCGTCGCAGCTGCCACAGCCTCCAAAACCGCCACCGAGTTGACACCCAGTCGTGGCGCATAACAGCAAAGCAGCCAACAAGGCTGTCACACTCTTCAATTGCATCAGAATTCCCCCCTAGATACGGTTCGACTTCCTATGTCGAACACACTTCAGCGAATAAGCGTTAGGAACTACGTTTTCCAATGCGGGCGAAAACGAGTTCCGCTTAGAACATCGACCATCAATTCGGTAGAATTGAGAAAATTGGTAAATCCGTTACTTCAGGTAGCTAGCAATCGCCGGCTCATAAATCGTGGAACCACCGAAGAAAACGACCGCGAGTCAACCTTGGCTACCTCGCTTTGGCATCGCGGAAATGATGCTGGCGATGATGATCTTCTGCGTGATGGCAGCCGGGGGCAGCTACTACCGCAGCGCTGTGGAGAACAGTCGTGGCAAAGCCGTTTTCGTCATCTTCACGTTGGCGTCGCCCGTTGCTCTCGTGTTAATTATGAGCGCATACGTTTCCTTGAAACGATGGCTGCAAGGCAAGTGAACGCTTCGCGCGCAGTGAGTCGACGCGAATAAGAAGTTGGGTCTAAGAATCCGGATCACCGATCTTGCGCAAGTAGACCGCCAAACGTGATTGCAAATCCAATAGATGCTGCCAGTGCTCGACGGACAGTGATACCGTGTCCGCGTCATCCTTCAGCTCGACGGAATTCAGCAGATGTCGAATCCTGATGTGCAGGTACTCGATGATTTCCGACAACTGAGCGGCCTGGGCAGGACTCATATTGCTGGGTAACTCTGGCGCTTCGATGACGTGGATCGTGGCCTGCAGATCTTCTTCGTCCTGCCAGTTTAGATCGAACTTCACGCTGCTGTCGGACGAACTGACCGCGTCATCCAGATCCTGACTTTCAGCATCCGCAAGATCACCACGCAATGTTGAAACGCGACCTTCGATTTCCGACGGCGATCCAAAAAGCAAAATGGATCGACCGACGCAGATCATGTCGCCATGACGGAGAATTCGCAACTGAATCTCCTCACCATTGACCTTGGTGCCGTTTGTGCTTTCCAAGTCCGTCAGCACGACACGGTCTTGATCCTCTTGAATCTTCAAGTGGAAGCGACTGACACGGTCGTCATTTAGCTGGACGATATTTCCTTCTTCGCGGCCGATGGTTACCGGCGTATCGAGCCCGTTGTAGACACGGCCACGATCAGCACCGTCGATAACGCGAAGCGTTACTTCTGCCATCGCATTGCATTCCGAAACGAAAGAGACGACCCAGCAGCAGAGGAATTACTACTGCAAAGAGAATTCTAGGTGTCGGGCGAACTTTGAACAAGCTAATGCGCCCCATCGATCACCGAGTGGAACGTCTTGCATCACCAAGATTCGAGCGCCATCGAACGGAAAGCCCTACGCCATCGTCACAGGTTCTCCGCCGAGAGCTTCCTGGACTCCGTCTAGCGTGGGGCGGATCGCATTCTTCGCCGAGGCTGATGCCAGTCCTGAAAGGCGAGCCAACGCCTGGGCGTCACACGCAACCCAATCAGCCAAGCCACGAACGATACCATGGTCAGCAGCGTCGCAATAAGAACTGCGAGGCGTAGTCCTCGGCCCCCGGACAATGAGAATGCGGCTCGACGTACTGCCGTATTCAGCTCATTTTCCTGTTGGGATCGAGAAATGGACTCGTTCAAAAACGGAAGCAAGGAATCGCCTAATGGCAGATCGGCCAGAGAGCCATACTTGGCGGCGCGTAATAGCGAACTGAGAGGAATCGAAGGAGGTGATTCGCCAAAGGTCCAATTTGGCAAGACGTTCCCATCATTAATGAGAACCAGTCGAGTTCGCTGGTCTGAGTCGCACAGCCATCGAGTCACGTTGTTGACGAATTGAGCGTTGTCCTCGTGAACCAGCATCTCATTCACAAAGAAACTGTGGTCAGCGACAAACAGCATCTTGCCCGCGCCCCTTCGCTGGACGGACATCAGCGGCAGACTACCGCGCATCGGCAACCTAGCAACGATTGTCGAGGCTTGCTTGTTGGTCACGGTGCTCGGCCGATTGGCCACCAGTCGCTTAACATCCTTGAAGAGCTCAGGCTCCGCGTCGCGATCAAACCACGTCACCACCGGGCAATCGGGAAAGTTGTGGTAAGAGTGCTGTTTCTCTTGTCGTGTCACCAAGTATTTGTTGAGTGCCCGAACCCAAGTTCCACAGATCTGAGCCCTTTGCAGCCGTTGCCCCCGCAGGTCCGAAGCAACGAGCAGGTTTCCACCGTTTTCAACGAACCGCTCAAGTTGCTTCTGTATTCCCTGTCCGTCAGTTTGAATGCCGCCACCCTGGGCGACGGTCTTCAAGTCACCTAGGACGACGGCCACGGTTTCTTCAGGCTTTTCGTTTAACGCCGTTCCAACGCGATCGACGGTCGCCTGCAATCCACGCTGTTGCAACATCAAACGAAAACCATCAATTCCGAAGGGCTGGATTTGCGGAATCTTTGGAAGCAACTGTGCTGATGCGTGAAACGGAAGCAAGGCCAACAACAGCACCAAGCTGCTGTAGTGGCGATAGCGCTGTACGGTCTTCAGAGTCATCGCTACGCCTCGGTTTGTAGACCACGTTGCAACGACAGAAACAGCTCTCTCGCTCGAGCAAATTCTGCTTCCAACAAGACCTTGGGAGCGTAACGGGCCTGTTCGTAGATCGCCGACAACTGAGAAACAACATGCTCCCGACTGTCGATGCGTTCCGACAGGCTGTCGAACAACGTCCGATGGTTCCAGAAGCAGCTCTTGATACCAAAGACGTTTCTAGCAAGTGCGTGGCAGGCCGCCAAAAGCGAGTCACGATCGTGGATCTGTTCGGCAAGAGAACGATCGGTTAGGGCGTTGGCTCCCAGGTTCAGATCGCTGCGGCGAACAACCAGGAAGTAGCCAACGATTACGGCTACAACCACCGCCAGCGCCAAGAACCACCTCCAACTGTTGTTTTCTGCCAGTGGTTCACTGGGGCCATCCTCATTCGAATTTGCACTGCCTTGGCTGGCTGCTGGACGCGTCGTTCTCTGACGAGAACTGACAGGTACGTTCCGAGTTTGCCCTTCCGTGGCCCCCGCCTGACGCATCGAGTTGTCCGACATCCTCTTGTTGAGACTTTTGATGCCCTTCTGAGCCGACTTCCGGAAACTCTTCCACAACGACGATTTCTCTTTATCGGAAGATTTAATCCAGCTGGTGCCCTGCTTGTCGATTGAGCTCATGATCGAATCGAACATGGACTTCGAGGGATCTTTTGTGCCGCCGGTGAGAGTGGGTACCCGTTCGATGTTTTGGAACCGCCGCTCACTAGGGTCCAGATGCTGTTGTGATTCAAACTGCCTTGCTGCCTCGGACAGTTGCTCAATCACTTCTGAGTTAATGAACGGCTGCACCTTCCGGTGCGACGGTATCTGATGGCCATGCTTTTTGAAACGCTCTCTTGGCATCACGGTATTGCAGCACACGCTCGCGATAGGTGCGCTGGAGCTGCTCAAACCCGTCCAAGGTCGACAAATTCTCGGGGACAGAATCAACGGAACCGGGACGTATCGACTCTGCCATGGACTCGCCCAGGCTTTCTCCAAGCTCACGAAACTGCTCGGCAAAATCCTCCTTGCGAAATGACGGAATCATCTCCTTCAGTCCGTCCATTACGTCCGACTGCTGCATGCGTGGATCGATTTCTTCCTCCCGAAATCGGCGTCGTCTTTGGCCTCCCGTCTTTGGGTATTGTCGAAGCAACTCCCTCAATTCTGGAATATTGAAGTCCTTCATCGACGGCGCCTTGGCCCCGTTGGTCAACGGTATTCGGCGGTGCGACGCCGTGTCGCCTGCTTCCCGCTGCGCACGGCTCAAATCAGCCATCGCAAGAAAGACAATGGCAACAACAGTTACTGCGGCGATCTTCTTATGCATGTCGCGGCCAGTGCTCTGAATCGCTGAACTGATGAAGCGTTAAGGAGTCGGACGGAGCGTCCGTATCCCTGTTATATCCACAATCGGCGAATGTGCGGAACCTGAACGCATGGCATCTGCCGAGTTTGCCAGCATGGATCGTCTAAACACACGATTGTGGCTTACGTATCGTTACATAGTTGCTGCTACAATAGGTCGATCTTAGCTACGAGCGGGTTCCATCGGTGGTTCGCCCTTCCGTAACGTCGGAACTCGCAAACTCACTCAACTCGCGCCCGGAGACGGATGATGTCAGCGGACATTCATCTGCCCGCCCAGTCCACTCAGTCGCGGCCCGCACACAACCGCACTGCCGACCCCGCCGGGAACAGAACAAGAATTCCGTGGACGCTAATCCTGGTCCTCTTGGCAACCTTTGGAGTCATTCTGGCCTGGGTTTCTCAGAGTCTGCTTCCGCAGCCCATTAAGCGACTGACGCATACGGTGCGGCCCGGCAATCTCGTTGTAAGCGTTACCGAACAAGGCACGCTCGAAAGTTCGAACAACACAGAAATCGTCTGCAAAGTTCGCGGCTTTAATACCGTTACGTGGGTGATTCCCGACGGATCGACAGTCACAACTGGTGACGAACTGGTTCGGCTGGATACGAAAATTGTCGAGGAAGCCTTCAGCCTGACTAAGACGAACACACACGTCGCCACAGCAACGCTGGAACGCAGCCGCGCCGATTTCGCCAAGGCCGAGATTGCAATCGACGCCTATTTGAAAGGCCGCTATCGAAACCAGAAGAAGGCGTTAGAGAATCGATTGAAGATCGCTACGCGTAATCTCGAGAACGCCAAACTGACGGCCGAAAACTCACAACAGCTATTCGAGAAGGGATTTGTCACCGCACTAGAAATAGAAGGCAACCAGTTCACCGTCGAGCAAGCACAACTGGAGTTGGAAGTCGTGCAAACGGAGATCGACGTATTGGAGCGGTTCACCAAGGAAATGGAGTTGGAAACTCTGCGTGGCAACCTAACCGCCAGCCGGTCAAAAATGCTCGCTGACGAAGCGGGGCTTCGCATGGAAAAGGCTCGACGCAAACGTGCCGAAGAAGAAGTCGCAGCCTGCACGATCCGGGCTGGACGCAGCGGCCTGGTAATCTATCCGTCTGCGGCGGCTTGGAAACAGACGCCCGACATCGCGCAGGGGGCCACAGTGCGCAAGGACCAAGTGCTGCTGCTGATGCCAGACCTTTCTCAAATGCAGATCAAGGTTGGAATCCACGAGTCTATTATCCGTCGCATGAAGCCCGGACTCAAAGCAATCGTGACGTTGCCTGACCGTACGCTTGAAGGCACCGTCTCGAAAGTGGCCAACGTAACCCGACCAGCCGGCTGGTGGACGGGCAACGTCGTCAAATACGACACCATCATCCAGCTGCCGTCTGAACCCAACCTGAAACCCGGAATGAGTGCCGAAGTCGAAATCATTATGGCCGAGCATCAAAACGAGCTCACGTTGCCTGTGGCTGCCGTCGTCGACGGCCCCAATGATTCCTACTGTTGGTTGGATACGCCGGACGGGCCACGACGCCGGTCTTTGCAACTTGGAGACACTGACGACATCTTCGTGATCGTGAAGTCTGGACTGAAAGAGAACGACAGAGTGCTCTTAAATCCAGCCGCGTTTGATGAAGAGTCAGATCGAGATCGCTCGCACACACAACGCCAACTTCAGCAACAACTGGAATACAGCAACTCGTCAGACAACAACTCGTCGGATAACACTCAACCAGCTACCCAAGGCGCGAGCGATGACTGACTCTGGATTCAACAAATCCCGACCGCAAAACCACGTTCGACGTTGGTTGTTACCAGTCGTGGTTGTCCTTGGAGTGATCTTCGCAAGTACGATTGCTATGCCAAGGCAAGGGCAAGCAACACCACAATCGCTCGAATCAGTACTAACCCATGCCGTCCGTCGCGGACCAATGTTGGTCACAGTAACCGAGCAAGGAACGCTCGAGAGCTCGAGGAATACTGAAATCAAATGCAAGGTCCGCGGTCAGAACACCGTTATCGAAGTCGTCGAAAGTGGCACATACGTCAATCCTGGTGACGTGCTGGTGCGTCTCGATACGCTGTTCATTGAGGAACAAATCGCAGAACGCACGAAGTACGCTCTGTGGTCTAGGTCGGCAGCCGAGCGTTCCAAAGCCGACGTTGCCAGGTCGGATTTGGCCGTGAAGGAGTACTTAGAAGGTCGCTTTGTCACTCAGCTAAAGACACTTCAAAAAGACAAAGCGATTGCGGAAGCTAACCTGCGCAGCGCCAAGAACATGTTTACTCATGCCAATCAAATGGCCAAAAGTCGCTACGTCAGCGATCTGGAAGTGGAAGAAAAAGCGTTCGCTGTTGAGCGAGCCAAGTTGGCGGTCGACGTCGCACAGACGCAAATCGAAGTGCTTCAAAACTTCACGAAAGCCGAACAACTGGAAACCTTGAACGGCAATTTACTGGCAGTCAAAGCCACGCACGAAGCCAACGTAGAACGCGCCGAAGCGGATGCGAGCCGCCGCGATCGAGCGGTCGAAGAGTTGGGCTATTGTGTCGTTCGAGCAGATCGCGCAGGGATGGTCATTCATCCGTCGGCAGCTCGTTGGAAAAATGCTCCGGAGATCGAAGAAGGGGCAACGGTTCACAAAGACCAGGTTCTTCTGCTGATGCCCGATCTAGACCAGATGCAAGTAACCGTGGGCGTGCACGAGTCCGTGGTTGACCGTGTAACGCCAGGACTGAAGACGCGAGTCAGCCTGCCCGAGAAGACGATCTGGGGAGAAGTTGAAAGCGTGGCGTCAATCACCAGTCCAGCCGGCTGGTGGACGGGCAACGTTGTGAAGTACGAAACCGTCATCAAGCTTCCTCAGGGCGAAGAATTGATGCCCGGGATGAGTGCCGAAGCGGAAATCATCTTGGCCGAATACCAAAACGAAGTGACAGTTCCCGTAGCTGCGGTCATTGAAACCGCAAATGGATTCTTCGCCTGGGTGCTTTCCAACGGCATGGCACAGCGACGTGAACTGCAACTTGGCGACAGCAACGACGTTTCTCTGATAGTGAAGAGCGGCCTCTCTGAGGGCGATCAGGTGATCTTGAATCCCCTAGCGCACGTGACAGAAGCCCAAGACGAGGTACTTCAACAAGCCTCACCAGTGTCAGAGGACAAACAGGACACAAATCCACAGTCCGATAGCGATACACTGGCAGCAAAGGCGAGTCTGCCGTGAAGAATTCGCTTTGGCAAACCATCCAACTTGGCCTGAAGAGCCTGCTGCTGCAAAAAATGCGGGCGGGGCTTGCGGCACTCGGTATCTTCATCGGCACAACGACGGTCATCTGGCTTGTGGCCATGGGCGAAGGCGTCAGTCATCGGGCTCAACAACAGATCCTGGAACTAGGTGCAACCAACGTTATCGTTCGCACCAAAAAGCCAACACGCCTAAGCGAGCAGAGTGCGACCGAACGCGTAAAGATCTACGGGCTGTTGCGCAAAGACTATCAGCGGATCGTTCAAAGCCTGCCGAACGTTCGACGCGCCGTGCCGATGCGCGAATTGCAGTTCGAATTGCGACGTGACAATCGAACGGCCGATGCAAAGTTGGTTGGATGCGTCGAAGACTATTTGGAACTGAATCAGCTTCAAATTGCGAGGGGGCGTTGGCTGAAACAACAGGACCGCGGCAAGAAGGTCGTCGTATTGGCGGACGACACAGCCAAGCGATTGTTTCCGTACCAAGACCCAATCGGTGAGACGATTTGGGTCGGCAGTGAGTTCTACGTCGTGATCGGACAAACGCGTCCGCGAACGGCATCAGCGGCCATCGGAGGCAGCCTTGATTCCCGTGACTACAACCTGGATGCATACATTCCGCTCAAGACGATGCGGCAACGCGTCGGCGATCTAGTGATGAAACGTGTCGGTGGCGAATTCCAAGGCGAGCAAGTGGAATTGAGTCAGATCACCGTCGAAGTTGATGACATCGAGTTCGTCGATGAATCCGCGAGCGTTATCGAATTGCTGCTGAAGAAGTATCACGACAAAGAAGACTATGCCGTTGTCGTTCCGAAAGAGCTCTTGCGTCAGGCAGAACGCACCCGCGCGATGTTTAACATCCTGCTGGTCGTGATTGCCGGAATTTCACTTCTTGTTGGCGGCATCGGCATCATGAATATCATGCTGGCGACGGTGACGGAGCGAACTCGCGAGATCGGCATCCGTCGCGCATTGGGAGCAACACGCGGACACATTATCCATCAGTTCATTACCGAGACGGTTGTCCTGACGGCAAGCGGCGGTCTACTTGGCGTCGCCTGCGGCTTACTCTGTGGCCCAATTTTTCGAACGGTACGAGCGTTGGTTTCGTGGATGTCACCAGAGCTGTTGCCGCCGATCGTCTACAACCTCGAGCCACGCATTGCCGTTTGGTCAGTGCTGCTTTCTCTGTTCATCTCGGTTGGCGTCGGCTTAGTCTTCGGAGTATTTCCTGCTAGACAGGCAGCTCAACTAGATCCCATCGAAGCGTTGCGGCACGAGTAGCAGCAGTGTGCGTGGCATTTCTGCTGGCTTCGTCGAATATCGTTTTCGTACGATGAGGTCATGATCGAGGCCTACAACGCAACGCTCCCTTACCGCATCGGATTCGCGGTGGTGTTCTTTCTGGTGCTCGGGTTTCGTGATTGGCGAAAGAACCCCGAGCGTCCCACACGAGTCTACGAGTATCTGTTTCTTATCGTTTCGATGTTGCTGTCGATCGTGTACGGAATCGTTCACGATCATATAACGGCCACCATTTCGGCTGACTATTTTCTGAAGGCAAAGGGTTTAGAAACGGATCCTCGTCCGTTTCGAATCGCAGTCACTTGGTTGGCAATAAAGGCCACCTATGGGCCGGGTGTACTGGCAGGAGCGTTCATGCTGATCGCGAACAACCCTTCAGCACAAAAACCTCAACTTCCATATCGCCAATTGCTGCGACTTTGTGTTTATCCTGTAGTGTTCGGCGCCGCCTGTGCAACGCTGGGAGGAATCCTGACACCTTTGGCTGTACAGCATTTCGAAGCGATACGGTGGTTCCGCGACGCGGCACTGGCCTATGCCCCACTTGATCGCGTGACGCGTTTTTTGGCCGTTTGGGGTGTTCATGCCGGATCGTACTTTGGTGCGGTTTTAGGTACCGTGGTGGCAGTTGTTTGCGTCTCCCGTGGACGCAAAGCATTGGCCAGCAGCGCGTTGGGCAGCAGGATGTTGGCAAACAAGACGGCGGCAGACGAGAATGCAACGGCTTTGGGCAAAGAGCCGGTGGCAACCGTGAATAGAGAGCACAGCGGAACGAAATGATTTGCGTAAGTATCGGACGAACTCGTCACAAGCACGTCATCAAAGAACACGCGTATCTTGTGGAGCAAGGTGCGGAGTTGGTGGAACTGCGGCTCGACTATATCGGTCGCGTCGTCAATCTAAAACGATTGATTGAAAACCGCCCGTGTCCCGTGATTATCACATGTCGACGACAGGCAGACGGCGGTCGATGGAGCGGCACCGAAGAAGCACGACAAACGCTTCTCCGAACGGCGATCGCCGAAGGGGTGGAGTACGTCGACCTGGAAGATGATATCGCAGATACGATTCCTCGCTTTGGCAAGACCAAGCGAATCATCAGCCGACACGACTTCAGCGGAACTCCGGACGACCTGGCGGAAGTACACGCCCGGATGGCTGCTCTCGATGCAGACATCGTAAAGTTGGCAACCATGGCCAACAGCCCGATGGACAACCTGCGCATGATGAAGGTTGTCAAAGAAAGCAACGTGCCAACAGTGGGCCTGTGCATGGGCGAAATCGGCACGCCATCGCGAATTTTGGCCAGTCGCTTCGGCGCTCCGTTCACCTACGCGACCTTCCACGAAGAACGATCGCTCGCGCCGGGGCAACTTAGCTACAAGCAGATGAAGAAGATCTATCACTATGATGAGATCGACGAAGACTACGAAGTCTACGGCGTCATCGCTGATCCCGTCGGGCATAGCTATAGCCCGATCATCCACAACGCTGCTTTCCATCATCTTGGGATGAAACGCGTCTACGTACCATTCCGTATTCCGGAAGCAGACCTCAGTAGCTGGCTAAAGCACTGCCGAAGCCTAGGCCTTCGCGGACTGAGCGTCACGATCCCGCACAAGGAATCCGTGATCTCAAAGTGCAACAAGGTTGAGTCCGTTGTACGAGGGATCGGGGCAGTAAACACATTGGTCTTCGACGAAGACGGAACGGTACGCGGCTACAACACAGACTATCGCGCTGCGATGGATAGTTTGCTGCGTGTGCTGGGCCGTGACGCAGAGAAGGAGAAATGCATGCAAGGCGTCAAAGCGTTGATCCTGGGCGCCGGAGGCGTTTCCAAAGCCATTGCCTTTGGCCTAACAAAGCATGGCGCGGACGTCGTGATCTCGTCTAGGACCAAAGCACGAGCGGTCGAACTGGCCAAAGCCGTAGATGGCAAAGCGATCGAATGGGACATGCGACATCATTTCCAACCCGACGTGCTGATCAACGGCACGCCGGTGGGGATGCACCCCAAAATGGATGCATCCCCATGGGACGAACGGTATCTACAAAAGAAGATGGTGATCTTCGATACCGTCTACAACCCCGAGCAGACCCTGCTAATCAAGCAAGCTCGAAAAGCGGGGTGCAGGGTCATCACCGGGGTCGACATGTTTATCCGCCAAGCGGCGTTGCAATTCCAATTGTTCACCGGCGAAGAAGCACCGTCCGATCTGATGCGAGATACGTTGAAGCGAATGATCGGACCGGCGAACTACGACGACGAATCGTAAAGAGCTAGGCTCTGATTCGATTCTCCAACACGTTCAGTTACTTCGAAAACAGCGCCTTCCGTTTCAGGAAAGTCGAGGGCGTAAGTGCTGCCGTGTCGTTTGAGCCCGACTTGGTGAATTTCCCAAGCACAGGCTTCACTCGCGGTTGCTTCGCCGGAATTCCGTTGCGTACGGACTGTTTGGCGACGAACGAACGTTCCATCAAGGCCTGCAATTGATCGTTCGACATACCCAGCTTATTCGCGATTTGCTGAGCGTTCTCTATGCCCGCTGCGTCCGCCGATGACGTTGACGTCTGATCGTTTCCCTCATCGGCGGCTTGCGTAACGGGCTCAGTCACCTTGAATTCACCCTTTGGATTCGCCAACGCAGAACGCGGCGAAGGGATCGGGTTTTCAAGCTTCGCCATCTCATAGATGTTCCAGCTCTTCTTTTTCATGGGCGGCTGACGCAGACGGTGTTGCATCGAAGGCGGCAAGTGAATTCTCGAAGACTTGGCGACACGTTTGTCCTCTGTGCCCACGTTCTTGGTCACCTTCACGTGTTCTTTCGTATGCGTGGTAAAGCTGGCCTGTACGACAGGGTTCCCATTTTCGTCCGTGAATTCAACGGGTTCCTTACCTGGTAGCAGTTGCCTTGCTTGTTCCCCCACGACCATGTGGCCCGTCGAATCCGTGTATACGGGAATAATGCTCAACTGCTTGCGTTCACCGCCGACGGCATCCCAAGGTAGCCAGAAGCTATAGGAAGAACCGAACTCCGTCGGACTAAACTTCGACTTCACTTCGTCACCCTCGAAGTGATACACCCGGTTGGCTTCTTGCTTTAGCTTGTCATTCGGCTTGGCATCGGTGTCGTCGTAGCAGTAGACCGTCAGACTCCCGTCGACTCGAACGGGATGATGTTCGTCATCATAAAAGTAGATGCGTCCACCAAGACCTCGCTGCGGTGCTTCACCAGACTTGTTGAACACCGAATTAGACCAAATGGCGACGACCTTCGACGGAACTTTGTATTCGATTTCGACTTTGCGACCCAGCCAATCTCGCTGCTCGCCGTCTTTGCTTTTCTGAAGAGTGTTGCAACCTGACAGACCGAGAATGACTGCAACGACAACAGCTAGGTTTGTGATGTGAAGTATTTTCATGGAGCTATTTCCGGTTCAAGTATGAACGGCCAAACCGGCCACAGCCAAACGATGTTGGCCGTGGCCGAACAGAGCAGTTACGGCTACTCGCCTGGCACCTCATCGAATCGGAATATCAACCGTTCGACGGGCTTTTTCGGTTCAATAACGCTCGTCCCAAGAGAGCGAACGTCTTCTCCCACTTTCTTCGCAGCGTCACTCTGGAACTGCACCGCCTGAATCGGACGCTTGCCCACGCGGCGCGTCAGCGACTCAGATCCCTTTGCGGGCAACTGAGCGGCTGGCCGTCGTGGTTCGCGTTGCACCAACCTCGCGGCAGCCGGCTGTTGCTGCGTCGATTTCTTCGACGGCGTTCCTTTCCAAAGTCCCTTCTTCGAGAACGGGAACAACGAAGCACTCTTCGTTAGCACGCTCTTAGGACTTGGTCGACTCGCCTGCGGAGCTTCTGGCAACGTTGGCATCGGCGGTGTTTGCGAAGAAGGTGCCGACTCGATTGCGTGAGGCGTTGGACCATAGAAATTCGATCCTGGAGTCGACTCGACAGGCTCTGGCAGAGCATACGTCGGTTGACCCTGGCCGCTGGAGTAACCGCTGTCCATGGATTCGCCGACAACCTCTTCGCTGACGACTTGTCCTCCGGCACCAATTTCGGTGTACACATCATCGCGGTAGTAGCGACGACCAGGACCAATGTCACCGTGCATCTCAATGACGTCACCAAGACACCAACTCATTCGAGCGTATTCTTCCGAGTTCACTCGATCGATGTCGGCATCATCACGAACAATTTGCGGTGTCAGGACCACGATTAACTCTGTCCGCTCCTCCGAAATCCCGTCCGATCGGAACAAACGTCCAAGAAACGGAATGTCACCCAGGTACGGAACTTTGCGTTCGAACGCGGAGCGATTCTTTTGAATCAAACCACCGAGTATTACCGTCTGACCATCGCGTGCGGTTACAAATGTCTCAGTACGTGTGACATTGAAAATCGGTGCACGAATCACGACACCGTTGGCCGCCGAAACCGGGATTCCGTCTTCGATTGCTCCGAGGTTCGAGCGTTGCGCGACGACTTGCAGCGCGATCAACCCGTCAGGACTAATCCGCGGCGTTACGTTCAGCAACAGACCAACCTGCCGGAAGTCAATGCTGTTCGTGACCGTCCCTAGAACGGCGTTCGTTCCAGTCACGTACGGTACGTCCGAACCGACTTGCACTTCCGCCGTCGTATTATTGAGCATCATGATCTGTGGTCGACTCAGCACGTCCAGTCGCCTTGCCTCTTGTAAGGCACGAACCAACACGCTGACGGATTCATTGCTGGCAGATAGGACGAGTCCACCGAAACCTAGTTCGCTGTTCTGTCGAGCCAGTCCCAAATCGGAAAGAGCTTGACCAGCAACTTGGTCTCTGGCCGACCCCGGGTTGGTGGCGTTGGTACCCAAAGCTTGATTATTGAATGCAAACCCTGGATTCAGCACACCGTCGACAATGTTGCTACGGTTGAAGAGCAATGAGTCTTGAATACCCAGCTCTACGCCCATCTCCTCTGTCGAGTTCAGCGTGACCTCTGCGATCATCACTTGCACCATCACCATGTCGGGGCGGCGGTCGAGCTCACGAATGATCTCCATAATGTCGTCAAAGTAGCGATCTGTTGCGTTCACAATCAGCTTGTTACTCGCTTCTTCCGCGACAACGACGACCTCTTGATCCAGCAATTCATACTGACTGATGGTGTCTTGGGCGATCCCCAAGACAGCCTGACGTCGTTGTTGGACGAAGTCCGTAATCGCGTTTGCAACCTGCAGAGCTTCCTGAATTTGCAATTCGACAACGGCACTGCGTCGTCGACTCACATCGCTGGAATCCAGCTTCAACAGGATGGCCTCAACGACTCGCAGGTCCGCTCCATTGCCCGACGCGATGATACTATTGGTGCGTTGATCCAGAGCGAATCGCAATGGAACCAACGTACTTTCGCCTGTGCCGGCAGCAGATTGGATCAGAGGACCTTGCGTGTTCTGATCTTGCTCAAACAGTGTATCGAGCATCTCAATCAGCAAAGCCGCATCGCCGTTGACAATATTGAAAACGCGGATTTCGGCTTCCTGAGCTGGCAATTCGTCCAACTGGCGTACGATCTCTGCGATCAGTTCCATGCTCCCTTTAGGAGCCGTAACCACCACAGCATTGGAACGCTCGTTCGACGTAACGATCACATTGGAAAGAATGCCAGATGACAGCAACTCGTTATCAAGCAGCTTATCCGCCTGGGCATCAAGCACCTTCATCTCAAGGGTCATCGACTGAGGAGAACTGGTCGCTTGCGTATTAACCTGTCCTCCGGCACCGGCCCCACCAAAGCCACCTTGCTGACCAATGTTGCTTTGTGCCTGCTGCGAATCTCGCGTCTGCAACGTATCTTTCAGCACGTCGGACACTTCTTCGGCGATCGCGTTCTTCAAACGGAAGACGCGGACCTCTGAAACCGTGGCGCTACTTTCCACGTCAATTTTGTCCAAGAGATCTTCGATCTCCTGCAAATCACGTGGGCTGGCCTGCACGACAACCGAGTTGCTTCGATAGTCGGCAATCGCACGCACTCGTGGGCCAAGCGTTGCCACTGTGTCCGTGGTGTTGGCACCTTGCTGCGTCACGTTGTAGAGATTGTTGATGGTGGTTTCCGCGTCAACGGACGGCAGATGGTCCAGCTTGAAGACCTTAAACTGATCCGAAGCCTCGGCTTCAACATCCAGCTTCTGAATGATCTTCTTGACCGATTCGACTCCGTTCGGTCGACCAATTAGCAGGATCGAGTTTGGCTTTACAAGAGGCGTAACACTCACGTCACCTTGGCGAGCCTGAAGCGTACCCTCATTCAACTGATTGATTAGCTCGGCAAGTGCTGAACTGTTGGCGTGCTGCAGAGGCACGACATCGATTGCAGGTTCTGTCTCCTGCGTCAATCGCTCGATATCGTTGATCAGCTTCATCACACGGTCGACGTCTCGCTGTTGACCACGAACGATGAAGATATCGGTGCCTTCAATGAATTCGATGACAACCGGACCGAGGAAACTGCCGGAAGCATCGCCTTCCATTAACATGCGAGCAACCTCGCCGTCACCACCACGCTGAACAGTTCCCTGACCAACTGCTTGCCCTGGTTGGGCTCCGTTGGCTTGAGCCAACATCGTTTGCTCTTGGCTGAGTCCACCGGACTGGTTCAAACGCTGAAGCTGATTCGCTCGAGTGGCATTAAAGGGCCGAGCCAACTGCTGAGAATTGGAACCGGCGTTCGCTCCCAACATCGTGATCGTACGGGTGATCGTAGCTGGTTGCGCACTGCCGAGACGACCTGTCGCTCGAGTTTCACCGTCTTCGCCCGGTTCGTTATCCAGCGCCTTGACGACGCGTGACCATTGTTGAGTAGCCGCGGCCGGACCGGTGATCTGCACGAGTTGCTTCTGTTGGTCAATCAAGAACTGAGTTTGATTGCCATCGTTGCCGGCAACTTGAACAGCCAAAGTTCCATCGGATGGTGCCGTCACAACAGCGTTAGGGCCTTGCACGCCCCGAAGACTCTTGAGCAAGTCTTGCCACGATGTGTTTTCAAGCTGCAGTTGGGTTTGCGTGTTGTAGCCAACAGCGTTACCGACCGCTTGCTGCGGTTGACTTTGCATCGGCATGAAAAACGCTGGGTTGTTCCAATTTGCGTTGATCTGCTGATGAATCGCCGGCGCTGCGTGCACTACCAGTTGACGAGTCCTTGCATCGGAACCAATGCGAATGTCGTCTCGACCTGCATAGATCTGACGCAGCACGGCTTCCTTCTGCTGTAGCTCTTTAATGCTACCGGCGAAGTAACCACGTACGTTCGAGACCTGGGCTGCTGCTTGTCCAACCGGAGCCTGAGCCGGCTGCACGCCGACTTGATTGCTCGCTGCATTGGGCATCGATGGCAGATCGAGAGCCGCGATGAACTGCTTGGCAAGCGTCTGGACTTCATCCGAGCCGTTCACGAGTATTCGTTGGGCTCGGTTGTCGCTCACGATCTCGATCGTTTCGCCGGCACTCACTCGATCGTCGAGAAATCGCCGCAACGAGTCTTCTATCACGCTCGGTCGAGCGGATTTCAGACCGTATGATCGAAACGCCGGATCAGCGAATTGCTGAGCCAACAAGCTATCACTACAAACGAAGGACGCCGCTGCACAGAAAATCACTGCGCGCAGAGTCCGATCCAAGAATGCCATCATTTCCCCCCTATGGCACGCGAAGAGCGCTTAAGCACTACATCGGTAACCATCGGAGCCACCGGCGCAATCCCTGCAGTCAATCCGCCAAGCCCGTACAGTTTTGCCATCGCCCACAAACTACCGCTCTTTCAAGCTCTTCAGTCAGCATTTGAAGCTGCTAGCAGCAAACAGTTCTGAATCGGCGAACTAGGCTTTCCGAGTAGTTTCTACCGCCCGGAGCCAAGCGATGCTGTCCGACCAAGGTCTCACTCAGCGAGTAATCAGTCACGTCCTTCGATTCCCTTGTGGTCAAAAACTTGAACCGCAAAGTGCTGGCAGAATTGTTGGATACCTAGTGATCGCCTGCTTGGCATGCACGGTATCGGGAATCATCAGTCCGGCTTCCGCTTTCGGTCAATTGAATCCGCCCCAAGCCATCCCCAACCAATGGCGAAGCATTACCGACGACCTACTCGAATCAAAGCAACGCATTGATTCGCCCGCTCCGTGGCTGTTTCCCAAGGACGAAATCACGCTGAAGCCAATCCCGCCGATGCCCATCATTTCGCCAGTGAATCAATCAAGGGATGCAGCGGCACAGAATGACACAACGAAGGAAGACAAACCGCTTTCACCTCAATCGCCCAAAGCTCGGCCGCAGCTCGATAGCACAAAGACGAGCCAACCAAGCAAACCAGCCAATTCGCAACAGGTGAGCAAGGCTGGCCAGACTGCCGCTGGACTACTTGCAGCGGAAGCAAGCACAACCGTCGTCGAGTTGAACGAACTGCAAGACTTGCTGACATTCGACAATGAGCCAGCAACTCCACTCGCGGCCACGACATCTGAGTCGCAGCGTCCCCCGAACCAGCTAGAGGTGATCACATCTAGCGGCAAACGCTTGCAGCTTCCTCGAAACGAATTGGGCGACTGGACTCGAACCCCAATCCAAAGTGGCTCTTCGAATCAGTCTTCGATCGAAAGAAGCAAGCAGGTCGGACCAAGAGCCACCTTTCGAGACAGCTCGTCATTCTCTTTCGTGGATGCCTCACAAGCTGCACCTGAGCTAGTGAGCAATCCGGTTTTGATGTTGAACGCAGGTGATCCAGCGCCAGCAGTTGATACCTTCACGGCGCCGCAGGCCAGCGAATCCTTCGAAATCGATTCGAATACGGAAGCTAGTATCGAAACCACGGACACAAACGCACCCGAAGGGATAGACGCCACCCCACGTTCGACACAGATGGAGTTCGGGCAGATCGACCAGCCGCAGCCCGCAGCCACGACATTGAACGATGTACGGCCCCAACGGAACTTCGCCAAGCCCAGCAGACAAACTCGTGACGCCGTCAGCACTGCAAGTCGATCCACGGATCAGAATTCGGAAGCATCCCGGAAGGCGATTACTTGGAACTACTTGCTTTCTAAATTGCCCGCCAATTTCCGAGAGCTCGTAGACAAGGTTCCCGTCTGGGTATTTTTCACGCCAATCGCTTTGTTCATCGCTTGGGTGCTTTGGCCCGCCGGCGATGAGGAGGACGACGGAGTCGAAGAAGCGAGACGCAATCTCGAGGCACGTGCCGAACGAGAACGCGAAAAGACAGAACGCACCGAGGAAGCATTGGCACGTGCCAAAGCAGCCCGCGATGCGGCGAAGGCCGCGACCGCATCAGACGTAAGTGAAACGACATCGGCAGGTACCCCAACTAGCGAGTTAGTGGTTGGCAGCGAGGTGGTCGTCGCAACAGAACAAGTCGAAACACCGGATGCCGGCGTCGTCGAACAAACCGTCAACGCAGCGCCGGCTAGGAAACCAGACACACAGCCAGCCACGCGAACAGCCACTGATGCTCAAGTCGGCCCAAAGGGTACTGCCACCTCCGACTTGCCGAACGCAAAACCCGATGCGTCTACTCCTGAATTGGATCCCTTGGCCCCTTTGTATGCCGTAGGCAAAGACGAAGACTCACAGACTGGACCGGCGGACAAATCCGTCATATCCAAAAAGCTTGATGACCTGACCAAGCTGCAAGGGATCGACATCGTCATCCAGCAAGCCCTCTACAACCTCGGCTACTACGAATACAAAGACCTCCAAATGGCAGACCCGTCGGACCTGCAATTCATTATCAGCAGCTTCGATCGAGACCTTCCCTGTGACGGGAACGACTGGTCACGGCAGGCTGCCTTCGCCCAACGCGGTGACTGGACCGGACTGAACGAGTACCTGCGGATCAAAGGGGTAACCCAGGCCGCAACGATTACGACGGAAACAGCAACTGCAACTACCGAGCCTGCCGTCGAACCCGCCGACACCGTCAATTCTTGAGGGGCGGCCCGAGATGTAGCCAGCCACTTGCGCGACAGCTTCGATCTGATTCGCGTCAAAACTGATCGAAAATACCGTGACATTCCGTTCGTTAGAGTCTTTGCCTTCGGCAAAAAGGCGACGTAGGTTTGTCTACAAGAATTCTACTGTTTGGAGTTTCTCCACATGAGCCGTCATCTGTTTGTTGCGTTTGTTGCCGCCCTATTTGCCTGTCCTGAGGCTCACGCTCAGTTCATGAATCGCCCTGCGTTATCGCGCGGTAGTGCGGTACCAGTACAGAAGTTCCGTGAAGTTGCACCGTATTCGGGACAACTCCGCCTGAGATCACTCCCACTTCGTCAGGTGCCAGCCAGCCTATTGCAACAGCTACCAGGCCGAGTCATCAACGGCTCGACGGGTCAAGGTCGCAGCACCTTCAACGGTCAGAATCAGCGATTCACGCTCCCGGGCAACGTGGTCACCACTCCGGCTCCAACGGCTACACCGATTCCGGGCGCCGTGCCTACGAAGCAAGTCGCTCCCCAACAGCCACAAGTCATCCGCTTCCGCAACATGTCGCTTGTCCAAGTGCCATACGGTGTTGAGGTGAAGGGGGCCGAAGGTGTGGTTCCTCTTGATCCTGTCGCACCCGCTAGTCAAGCAACGCAGATCGCAGCGGACCAGCCAACGGAACCGGTTGATGCCCAATACAAATTCCAAGGTCCTCAGCTGCCCAACACTTCTCTGGCAGAGTCGACCCTATTTTCGGATTTCAGCGAACAATCTGATTCGTTCGCGACCCCCGGGGCCTTTGAGGCATTCGAATCCACTGACGATTCAACCAGTGTTGCTGCTACACAAACCGCCGACGTAACTGAATCCGCTGAACCTTGGGAAACACTCGAAGTCAGCAACTTCGAGACAACAGAACAACCCGCTCCGCCAGAGGCGTTTGCTGACAACAGTTCGGTAGATTCGCTTGAAGCCGGCCTGGCCTCGGAAGAGCCACAGGACGACATCGAAACGGGCGAAACTAAGCCGCTTGGAATTCTGGCAGACGACGACTCAACCAGCGACGAGTGGCTAGACACCGACGAATTCGAAGCACCCGATGCTGACAGCTTCGCCAGTGATTTCGCAGAAGACATTGCTTCACTCGAAACAGACGTTGATTCTTGGGACACAGAGTCGCTGGAGTCTGCGACGACAGAGTCTCTAAACGATGACGCAACGTTCGAAGTCGCCGCTGACACGACTGCCACAGATTCGTCAGTCACTGATGCCACAGTCGCCGAGCCGACCACCGAGGAATTTACGGAACTCAGCCAAGCATCCCTCGCCGTGACCCCAACGGTCTCGATCGAGAAAGAGCTTGAGCCCGCGGCATTCCCAGTGACGGAGAGTGTGCCACCAGTCGCCATCGCCGAAAACGACACGAACCAGTTTGCCGACGTTGCGACGGAAGGAGTCGAAGATGTCGCTACAACCGCTGGCGC
>CAYQMZ010000028.1:0-22901 GCA_964418725.1 uncultured Pirellulaceae bacterium | reverse complement strand
CCTGCAAACTCTGCTACCAAGGTGTCGGCGTGGCACACACCACCGAATAGCAATGCGATCAGATAGAAATGTTTCATGACTCTGTCCTTACCATTGAGAGCACGCGAAATTGCTCCTGGAGAATTCCGTTTTAGTCCATCGGCGGCTTCTTGCCGCAATCAAACATTTGCCAACGGGGATTCAAGTCAGATTTGACGCCAAAAGTGGCGAGATTTAACGGGTTTCGAACAACGCATTGATTAGCACGCCGTTGTCGTTTCCGAGCCAGCTGTAACACACAGCGATCTTGGCTGTAAGTACTACGGATCCGCAAGGCGAGCCCGTTCATAGGCAAGCTTCGCGTTGCGAAGGTCCTCACCGCTCTTCAACACTCGGTGCGCCTGCGCAATAACCAACGGCAACATTAACAACCCGATGACGGTCAGCCAGATGGCCGGAAAGATGAACATGCCGTACGTCGTGTAGAGTCCGATTTCGATCGCACGCTCGATACGAAATGCAGTGAGGATTCCGATTATCACCCAAAGCACGCCAACGAATCCCATGCAGAAAAAACTGATGCTAATTGAGTCATCGACTATCGATGACCAGCTCCGCGGTACAACAGACGGAAGACTCTGATACCCAAGACTTCCCAGCCCAATCAAGATAATCCCAAAGAAGAACCAAAACCCAGCCAGACCAGCCGCTTCGATCCCATAACGTCGCCGTATGAACTCAAGCTCCAGCTTCGTCTTCACCTCAGATACAGGCGTAGCTTCCGTCTCAGGAGCCGCATAGGGATTCGACTCGTTCTTCAAGCTGTCTACTCCCGCTTCTCACGTGGGAACCATTGTTCGACGACGCTATAGAACTCTTCTTCCGTTTTCACGTTGGCAACATGTGTGCGAAATTTCCTCGCACCATGTAGTCCCGTTGCGTAGCAGCAGGAGAACTTACGCATGAGTACGGTTCCCTTTTCGACGCCGAATCGATCAACTACCAATTGGTAGTGTTTCAACATGCACTCACGCTGCTCGTCAAGCGACGGATCCGGCGGTATGGGCTCGCCACGTAACGCGGCTGACGCTTGCGCGAACAACCAGGGTCGCCCCAAACAGGCTCGGGCGATCATCACACCGTCAACATCGTAACGACGAAACGCATTCACAACCGCCTCGGCTGAATCGAGGTCGCCGTTGCCAATCAACGGGATGTTTTTCAAATGCCCTTTGATTTCCGAAATGCGATCCCAATCCGCATGCCCTTTGAACATGTCTTGGGCAGTTCGTCCGTGAACGGTCAAGGCAGCGGCACCGGACTCTTCGACAACATGAGCGATGGTATTCGCGTTGATCTTGTCGCGAGTGCAGCCAAGTCGAATCTTGGCGGTGACTGGGGTCGGTGCGCATGCTTTAACGACCTGACTAATGATTTGCCCCATGCGGTCCGGTTCACTGAGCAGATAGGAGCCGCTTTTGGCTCGCTGAGTGACCTGACGTACGGGGCAACCAAAGTTGATATCAACGACACTGACGCGATAGTCTTCAACCAATCGAGCCCCAACTTTTGCCATGACGTGCGGGTCGTTGTCCCAGATCTGCACCGCAAGCGGTCGAGGCTCATCCGCGACGCCCCACAATCGATCAGGGTGTTCTGCTTCCTCCTGGTCCATCCATGCAAAGCCGCGCGCGCTAATCATCTCCGTGGCTTGCAAACCGGCGCCACCGTAGTCGCGGACCATTTGACGAAAAGCGTAATTTGTGAACCCCGCCATCGGAGCTTGAAGAATCGGCGGGTCGACAACGAGGTCACCAATCAAAAGAGGTTTTGCGGCGACCTGAGAAGCGGTATTCATGGCGATCTGTAAGTGGATTCGAAATTTGGCACCATTATAGGAGGCCAACTATTCGATAGGCGAGGGCCGGCATCGAACAGCTCTAGGAACGCCAACTTTCTGTCATCGCACCGCAAGCAAACGAACCCAAGACTCTCCGCGGCACGCTTGCTCGAGAGATTTCACAATCCTAACGCTGGCCCGGGGTGCCGACACTGGCTTGGCGGACCCCGCCATCGAAGTCGTAGAATTCCTGTGCAACAGCCACTTCCCGCCGTTCAGAACTACCCGAAAACCCTCGAACTCTCACAGGCGCGGATGGAATTGGTGCCGACGCAGCGACCTGCGGCAACGGTCGCGGAGCACGAAAACTGCTACCAGTCACTTGGGACGGAGTCGTTACTACGTTGCGTGGTGAAGTGTTGGCGTAAGCCTGGCGCTGACGAAACGACGTGTCTGTTGGGGTGGACGATCCGGTGGCGAACGAACTGCTTCGATACGGACTGCCCCAATCGAGGCGATCATTGCGAGTCAGGTTGGAATTCGGATCGGCGGACTGGGTTGCGGGAACGGTTCGGTCGCGCAAGTCCGGTGGAATATCGGCCGAAGCAAGACGAACTCCGTCTGAGGAAAGTGAACGACGCCCATCGGCTGCCTGGAGTGCCCTGGGATCACGCAAATCTCGTGAGACCAGTGATCTATCGCGTGCAGACTCCCAGTAACGCCATGGCCCGACATAGTTGATTTCTTCGCCAGGTCCGCGAAGTGGCGGGATGTTGCTGGTGATCGATGGCGGGCCGTTGAAACCTTGCGAGTTCCTTCCCAATGGCTCGGTGTAATATGCGCCATCACCGATTACGCCCGTCGGTGGAGGTGGCACCCGCGTAGACGGCGTGCCGAGTGGCGCGTAGGGCAACTGACACCCGACTTGGGAAACACAAGCAACTGCGAACAGGAAAAGCCGATCCATGGCTGGCTCCGATTACTTTAGGAATTCTCGGAAGATTATTCGTTTTCGCTAAAGGAACCAAGAGCGATGCAAACTACACGCTCCGAAGAGAGGCCCGCTAGCACTCAAGTGCTGCGCGATTAGGACCTGGAACACACGAAAGTGCCACTCATCTTGACGATTTTCGCGGACACTTCACCCAAGTTGCTGGCACTAGTGCATTGAGGAGATGTGCGTCCAATCAATGTCCATCCGTGTGTGCAAGCGCGAGGCATACTCGATGCTATCGGGATGGTTTTTCAGCAAGTACATGGCCACGTTCTCGAGCGGAACACGTTCGGCCTCAATACACGTGACTAATTGACCGACGGTAGCGCGGATACTTGTCGGGTCACAGTCTAGCTGGGGCCCGAGAGCTTGGATCAGCGAAATCGGCTCTTCACCGTTCAATGGGTAAGCACAAGCTGCGCGAATCCCTCCGCCGCAATCGAGCAAAGGAACTTTCGTCCGGTCCCCAATCGACTTGGCAACGTCGTCGGGAGACATGCTCTTGTCGTACACCCGATCTAGCGACAACGTCTTCAGTCGCTCAACGACGATAGCGCGAGTCACGGCACGGAATTTCTCTCGGAAGTCCGGGCCCAGGTCAGGAAAACCGAGAACGTTTCTCAGCCCACCAAATCGGTCCAGCAAACTCTCTTGAACCTGTTGGTCGACCGATTTCCGATCACGTGTAAGCTCACTTCGCAACAACACACCAATGCGTCGATGAAACTCAAGCTCCACTGAATTGCCATACTTGTTGGCTTCGGTGTCAAAACAACTCTCGTCAGCGCGACACCCTTGAGTCAGCTCAAGTAGCACCGAATTCATGTTCTGGGTGGCCTGACTGACGATCGAGACAGCCGGTTCAATAGCACGATTCACGCGAAGCGAACTGGCGATTGTGAATCGCTGCAGCAGCACCTTTGCCCATTCTTGAAAGAAGGCTTCGACATTCTGTCTGCGAAGGGATTTGGGCGACTCAAGGATTTCGTAACGCTGCTCAATCAGTCCTGCAACGGTGCGTGCGTGCTCTTCAAGCTTTTGCCGACGAGTCGCCAGCTTTCGCTTCACGGCAGCAGCCACTCGATTCACACCGGCCAAGCGAATACCTGGACTATCGAGCAGGTACATCATGGATTCCGCGATTTTCGGATTCGTTTCTTCTCGGAATCGATCGCAGATTTCGCTGATCGCCTGAAACAGCTTGTTTGGCCCTTTAATGACAGTGTGTTCGACGTCGAATGTCGTACGAACGAATTCCTGGATCGCCTTCTTGCTTTCCTCACGTTCCTTGGGATTAAAGCGTTCCAACAGCGAGTTCGCAATGAAGGAAACGGCATCCCCTAGCTGGTCCGCCATTGTTTGGTGGACATGGTCGACGATTGATTCCAATGTGGCCTTTTGAGCCTCCAAGATTGCAGTCGCAACCTTCTCTGCCTCTTGGGCACTAAATTGGTTTCGCCGTTGTTCTTGAGTCCACTGTTCGACCAATTGGCCACCCAGCCAAAGCGCTGACTCACCGACTAGTTTTTGTTTACCTTGACTAGATTGCGAGATCCCAAATGTTCGCAACGGAAGGCCGTCCTCAATATCTTTTTCAGCACGCCGACAGTTATCGAAGAAGGTACCGCACTTCGACGCACCGGCCAGATACAGATACTCAGCCAGACCGTCCACCTTCTCGTCAAAAACGTGGTCGGGCAAATCATCGCCAAGCTCCACGAGATACGTACTGGCGAACGTTGTTGTGCGGTCTGTGGATGGCGGAATCCCAAGGGACTCGTCGCCAGGATATTCTTCCACGCAACTGAAGTGATACAACTCGCTTAGAAATGCCAACGTATTGGCAATCGCTAGTTCCTTGCCCGATTCGCCAGAGGAAGTCGAATGCGTGAAGACCCCCAGGACATCTTCGGTAGGCGCTCCCAGTTGACCAAGTATGTCTCGAACGAGGTAAGCAAAATCGATCGCCGAACCACTGCAGGTTCCGCCGCTGATTGCTCCAACGATTACGACACGTGGGGTCGTGTCGGGATCAAGCTCAAGCGTTTCGGCGGTCGTCGCCAAATTCTCCGCTTCATGAAGCTCTGACATGACCTGTCGAATCCGGATCGACAAATCATCGATATGTGTGGCCATCGCAAGCCGACCCAACGGGCGGATGCCTTCGGTACGGAGCGACTTCGGTACGTTATAAATCCAACGTCGATTAAGCCAGCTCAGGTGCATCGAAGCGTCGTCGCGATACCCTTTGGGTTCTCGCAACTGCAGCGGGAAAGTTTCTGCCTCCGTCAACCGGTCGGCTGCTTTCCCACGAGCGTTGCTGAGTGACTCCACGTCCGTATCGATCGCAAGCAACTTAATCGAAGGCAACGAGTGAAGACCACCGTGGCGTTCGTTGAGCCGGCGGCGAATCTGACGCAATACCTCGGTGCCAGTTCCGCCCAGCCCAATGTATAGCGTCGGGCGACACTTTGCCGTCGCTGGATCGTAGTCGATCCGCGGTAGCTTCTCTGTCTCTTTTGGTCGTATTTCGAACTGACGCGTGCCTCCAGTCAGCGACAGGGTGGAAGTAGTCCCCGGTTTTCGCGAGCGTCGTCGCTTTCCATCACGCAACTTTGTCCGTTGACGAGGTCGCGGCGTTGCCGACCGCTTGGCTTCGGCACACAACTCTTCGACCATAGTCGTGCAGTTGGGGTACCGGCTTTCTGGATTCTTCGAGAGCGCTCTCGCAATGACCGCCTGATCTTCGCGAGGAAGCGGTCTTAAGTTCGGCCGTTCCTTGATATGTTGCGTCGCAAGTTGAGCCGCTGTGGTTCCGTCAAATGATCGTAAGCCAGTCAGCATTTCTTGAAACAGAATCGCCAGACTGTATTGGTCACTGGCTTTACTTGGACGACCATCAAACAGCTCGGGCGGTGCGTAGGCCGGCGTGAGCCCTGACATCATGGACTGTGTGCCGTCGTGAATGTCTTTAACCAGACCAAAGTCTGATACCTTGATGTGACCGCTGACCAACAAGACGTTCTCAGGTTTGACGTCCAGATGCTGCAGCTTGAATTCCTCGGAGATGAAGTCCAATGCACTGGCTGCTTCACGCATATAGTTAAGCAGTTCAGCACGCGGAATCCCTTTCAGCCCAGACTCGACGCACTCTTCGAATCGAGTCTTCAGACACATGTCCGCCAATTCGGTGATGACAATCAGTTGACCATCAACGACGTCGATGCGTTCCAACGAGAGCAAGAACGGATGCCGAACCTCTCGGATACGATTCAGTGCTTTCAACTCGGCCTGAGCACGTTTCTCTTCGTGGTATCCGTACACGAACTTCACAGCTTTTGGCAATCCACCCGGCGCCTCGGCGGACCACACCTCTCCCTAGCCCCCCGCACCAAGCTTCTGCTTGAGCGTGTACCCGAGAACGGGCCTCTGTGGATCTATTGCTTTGATAGGCACGAAATGAACTCGCAGGACAATTGAATTGGCCGACAACCGCACGTTGAGGTCGCTCACAATCCCGAGAACGAACCCCAATGCAAAAGGTTAGCTTTCGTTTTCCGCGCAAAATGCCAATTTATTGACGGCAAAGGGCGATTTCGTCGTGCAGTAGTCACTTCGAAGTATTGGCGTCTAACGCAGAAGGCAGACATCGCGCCGTTCATCCACAACGCGCATGGCTGCAATGTGAGTTTGCACGCAACAACAGAGACGGGACGAAGTGCAGAACCCGCTAGTTCGACCCTATCGTCTTCCAAAACGTGGACCTATTGAACGTCGACCTGACTCGCGCCGGGCGCTGAAGTACCGACGCGTTGCGTCTGAGCCGCCTCTTCGAACGCCTGCTGAGACTGCTTCACCACTGGACGCGTTGCGATGCGATCGATCGGATCCGATGGAACTTCCGCACCGACTGGAATCTGGACGGTTTTCACGATGTTCGTCATCGCAATTTCGTCGCTGGAGACTTGCTGACGATTGATGACAACGGAGAAGTAACTCTTTACGACGCGATCAAAATATTCATCACGCATCTCCATCGGCAATTCGTTGTAAGCGCAGTAGTTTCGAATCTGCGTAAGCAAATCGCGAGGATGGCAACGTCGCATTGCACGCCCCGCCTGCCGATAGTGGCGTTCAATGAGCTCGTCGACTACGTCCGGCAGGTATTCGCATTCAAACCGATCCGCGTAGATTTCGAATAACTCATGGAACTCGTCGTATTGCGGGTCCTCAATTTCGATCTTGTACGGAATCCGTCGCAAGAAGGCTTCGTCGACCAAGGCCTCTGGATCTAGGTTCGTCGAAAAGATGATTAACTGTTCGAACGGCACTTGAATCTTCTTGCCAGTCGAAAGCGTGAGAAAGTCGTATCGACTTTCCAGCGGAACGATCCAACGATTCAACAAGTCTGCGGGATCAATTCGTTGTCGACCGAAGTCGTCAATCAAAAAACAACCACAGTTGCTTTTCATTTGCAGCGGAGCTTCGCTGACATTGCTATTCGCATCGTAGCGAATCTCAAGTCCCTCCATCGTCAACTCGCCACCAACGATCACCGTAGGACGTTTTACTTTGATCCAACGTCGATCGAAGCTTGCCGACTTAAGAAGCGTGGATTCCTCTTGCGTCGAGCGTTCGTGAAAAGCGGCGTCGTACAGCTTGATGATTTGACCATCTTCGATCAGCACCTGTGGCAGCCAGATATCCTGGCCAAAGCAACTCGTGATTCGTTTTGCAAGCGTTGACTTTCCGTTGCCAGGCTCGCCATAGAGAAACAGACCAGCGCCACTGTTAATGGCTGGGCCCAAGCTATCAAACAGTTCTTCGTCGATCGTAATTTCGTCAAACGCATCCAGTAGGTCTTCGCGTTTTGGCGATTCACCGCGCACCGACTGTGCTTCGGCAGCCAATACGTAATCCATCAACGGTACCGGAGCGGGTCCAACGTATGCGCACGATTTCATCGCAATGCGGGCGCGATCAGAACCGACTTCGGTGAGCGAATAGTTGTAGTCATTCAGCGGCGCCGATGACTTGTGAACGATAATCTGTCGTGCACGAAGATTCTGAAAGAGCGGCTCCAAAATCCGAAACGGCAAGCAGATATTTTCGGAGAGCTTCCGGCCACTTGATGTCCCGACAACCAGCAACCGCTTCAAAATGAGGGACTCGATGAGGGCAATCGGTAGCCCGGTGTCTTCCAAGGAATTGGGTTCGGATGGTCGATAGCTCTCCTCAGACAGGATCGTTGCCAAGAGGCCTTTGCGAACTGAATCTTGCTGTGTTGGCATAAGATGATGCCCCTAAAACAACCGACCGCGATGTATGGATGCGCGCACAAGCATTGGCATGCGCAAGCGCAGTTTCAATCCAAACGTAGCTTTCGATTTCGCGTGGTGAGGGAAAACCAACCCCCTCGATGCAAGATCGCAAGTTAGGACTTAGGCCTTCTGTCGACTTGCATCACACCAAGAGCGGGCGTGTGTCTCGCGGAATGCGCCGGAGCATGTGGCTTAATCGGTGTGAGCGGAATTGCCTCTCTCACAAGGCGTTCCGGTTCTGACGAATGCAGTGACAGAATGTCCGGAAACCACCGATTTCCGATGCCCCACGCTTTTTGAATGCTATGAAAAGAAGGGTCCCCGCCTTTCAGAAGGGCGAAGGACTACCCACATTTAGTCGAGAGAAGCCGTGATGCCCGTTGCAGCGAATACAGAGTCCAACACAGGTTTGTCATTAAACGCGTCGGCATGGTTCTTTGCCGGGCAAGTAGATGGCTCCGAGCCCGCCAGGCAAGTGCCTATCCATACACCGTTTCGCATTGGTCGACGATCGAACCTTGCGCTAACGTTGCCTTGCGAGTCGGTTTCCAAGGAACACGCCGAAATCACTGAACGCGACGGGCAGCTATTTGTCCGTGATCTGGGCAGTACCAACGGTACCTACATCAACGGCGAGCGTGTCCAGACAGAAACCGCCATCCAAGAAGGCGACATCATCCAGTTCGCAACCGTCGTATTCCGCGTCGGCTGCGAAGACCACAACGTCGACACAGGGACCATCGCTGAAGACACCTGCGATCGCGCTCTGGCAATGATGCAGTTCGATCGTCTGATCAACGAGTCAGCAGTCGTTCCCTTCTTCCAACCTATCGTCACGATGGAAGAAGTACCGAAAGTGGTGGGCTTTGAAGGCCTGGGCCGCAGTCGACTGTTTGGACTGCAAACTCCCGCGGAAATGTTTACGACGGCCTCTCAACTGAATCTGGAGGCTGAACTAAGTCGTGTCCTGCGACGACGCGGACTCGAGATTGCGGGCGAGTTCCCGAAAGACATGAACATGTTCGTAAATACTCACCCGGCCGAACTTGCCGAAGGTGGGCTTTATGATTCGCTGCACGATATTCGAAAGTCATTCCCCGACCGTAAAATCACACTCGAAATCCATGAGGCGGCGATTACTAGCCCCAATATGATTCGAGAACTTCGAAATGTGCTGCGTGATTTGGATATGCAGTTGGCATTTGATGACTTTGGAGCTGGACAAGCACGGCTCATCGAACTTGGCGAAGTCAGACCAGATTACTTGAAATTCGACATGAAGCTGGTTCAGGGAATCGACCGTGCATCTCCAAGCCGACAGCAGGTTGTGGCTGCCCTGGTTCAAATGGTCAACGATCTCGGAACAATGCCGCTTGCCGAAGGCGTCGAGCTCGCTAGCACTCACGAAACCCTTTGCCAAATGGGATTCCAGCTTGGACAGGGTTACTTCTACGGCAGGCCTGCCTCGATTTCGAAGTGTCTAACGAAACTCGAGCAGCCGTTTGCTGACGACTCCGTCAACTAAAGGTCAGAAGAGCCCTACCCTCTTCAAAAGTCACCAGCCTCCACTGATTGACATCAATTTAGACACAGGGGTAGCGATTGCTCCCACGATCTGACTAGGACGCATGCTTTCTCTGTTTTGCACCCTAGCGCTGCCTTGAGGTGTCTCCGCACGGGAACTTGAAATCCTGCCGTGCAACATTTTCCCAATATGATGTAGACTCCACCCCATGATTTATTGGGCAACTGGAGTGACCTCATGAACATCGTGGTACTGGACGGTTTCACACTGAATCCTGGCGACAATCCCTGGTCGCCGATCGAGTCCTTAGGTGAAGTAACCGTCTTTGATCGCACGAAGCCGGCTGATGTTACCGTTAGGGGCAAAGACGCCGAGGTGCTTGTGGTAAATAAAGTCCGCATCTCGAAAGAGCACTTACAGCGTCTTCCCAACCTGAAGTTGGTCGCGGTTACGGCCACCGGGCATGACTGTGTGGATACCAACGCGGCTCGGAAAAAGTCCGTGAGCGTGTGCAATGTGCCCGTTTATGGAACGGATTCTGTTGCGCAGTTCGTATTTGCTCAAGCGTTGCATCTGAGTCACCAGATCACGGCCCACGACCAAGCCGTGCGTGACGGCGAATGGGCAAATCGAGGTGACTTCAGTTTTTCACTGACACCTCAAATCGAATTGGTTGGCAAGACCATGGGCATTGTTGGCTTCGGACGTATCGGGCGTCGGGTTGCCCAGATTGCCAATGCCTTTGGAATGCGCGTTGTGGCGCACACTAAAACAGAAAGCGATCCACCAGAATACGACGGATTCTCATTCGTGACGCTCGATAATCTGGCACGCGAGGCCGATGTGATCAGCCTCAACTGTCCGCTGTCGCATCAAACCAATGGCATGATCAACGCAGCGTTTCTGACGCGCTGCAAACCAACAGCATTCCTCATCAATACCGGTCGCGGAGCCTTGGTCAACGAATTGGATTTGGCGGACGCATTGACCGCCGGAAAAATAGCCGGAGCAGCACTCGATGTCGTTTCAAAGGAACCCATCGGCGCCGACAATCCACTACTGGAGGCTCCGAATTGCGTTATTACGCCACATATGGCATGGGCTAGTCTGGAAGCACGACAACGGCTGATGCAGCAAACCGCCGAGAATATTTCCGCATTCCAAAACGGCGAGCCCATTAACTGCGTGAATCTGGCGTAGCGGAAAACATGTCCCCGCTCCAGTATCCGATTTCCAGTTCCTTGTAGCGGTGAAGACGCATTCGTCAGCATCCCGCGTTGTGCACTGCGCTCGACGCGGGAATACGGGAGTGCATGCATCGCAATCAAATCTGTTTCTCTCTAGCGGTGCGACGACGCTTTCGATTAGTGTCCCACAACCGGTGGATGTGCCTGGACACCAGCGTCCACAGGTTTCTTTCAGATTGCGTGCCGCGCGTACGGCTCGAAATTAGCGAGCTGTCCTGCTTAAGGAGCGGCACCCCAGAAAGTCGTCACACGCAGAACAGACATGGAAGATTCAACAGTCGCTAGTACGAACGACCTGCGATCGCAAATCACGGACGCGAAACGCGAGCTCGTACTTCAGTACAAGTTCCTCGCAGTGCTTTGGGCCGTTGCTACCGCACACACCGCGGTTCATCGGATCCTCGTGAACTTAGAAGCTTCCCATGCAGTGGCCATATTAACGGTCCAAGGCTGTCTACTCCTCTGTTCATTGGTCATGCTCGTACGGCCTGCCTGGACAACAACCCTTCTCGCATCCAGCACCATCCACGTTGGCTACGTTGTCTGGTCGATGCCAGAAATCCACACTTCCGACGTTTTATGGCTGCTGTTTAGTCTGCCCGTCGCCATGTCCTTCGGGGTGGGTTTGTTAACGCGTCGGTCGTTTGAGACGAGCCCGGTCGGCATGTACCGAAACATCGCTCCATGCCTTCGCGTCGTGATGATTCTGGCCGTCTCGGCGACAGCTATCGCCCGCATCAACTCGGTATTTCTTGACCCTCATTCGACTCCGCTGCGATCGCTGGTCGAGCGACTCCCCTACATTGATTCCCTGAATCCATGGGCCTCCTACCTCGCCATGTCCGCACTCATTGCGATCGACATGGCGATCGTCGTGACGCTTGCCACTTCATCGCTGCGACGATTCGCGATTGGATTCGGTAGCGCCTACTTCACGTTCCTGGCGACGGTCGGATTCGCCGGCGCCCGCATGCAATTACCGTTGCTGTTGTTGGGCCTCTTCTTATTCGGATCGTCAAATCTGACCAACCAGGTCGCCAACGCGATCAGCGTTTCCTTAGGTTGCGTCCGGCGTCGATGGCTTCCCTTAGTCCTTACGATCACTAGCGTATCGGCGGCTATCCTATTCGTGCGAACGCCTGAAGTTTCGCAACTGTGGACCAAGTTCACCATGTGGCTTCGTCACCATCCCAGCCAAACGGCGATGGCGATCCTCTTGGCGCTCGCTTTCCTTTGGATAGCGCTTTTGCTGTACTCACTCATCGAAGGACAACCGCGACGGACAAAGCTGAAGCTACTCCCCAGAACCCCGCTACATTACGTGGTGATCACACTCACCCTTCTGATGGTAGGTTCACCCTACCTGGGACTAGGAACCAACGGACGGTTCGCCGAAGAGTCGGGACTAACCCATGCGGGGTATTCCCGCCACCTACTAATACCAACGTTCGATCTGTTCGAACTGGAAGGTGATCGAATTGAGATTCTCAATTCGAATGCTGGGTATCTTCAGCAGTTAGCGGACGACGAAAAACTGATTACGCGGCTAGATTTCCTGCGATTTGTTAGCTCAAACCCAGATACGACGGCAACGATCGTGCACGATGGGGAATTACTCGAAGTTTCCTCTGACGATATCGCGGAACTGTCTAACGCAAATCAACGGATATGCAGCAAATTCATTAGTTTTAGTCCTACAGGTCGCGAAGTCGTTTCTATCGCAGGCAATAACTGACCATCATCCATTGCCAATGCATCGAGAGTGAAGCATAGGGTAATACCTCGTCGATGTTCGGGTTGAAGACACTTCGTTTGGGCTATCATTAAGAGAGAGCCAGCGAAATATTCGCTGGCTACGTTATTGAAAGTACCACGAACGGGTGATAATCTTCTGTTCACGTATGCTGCTCCAGGCGGGGCACTTAACTACGATCAGGGGCTGCATCGGAGTTGTTCTTTGACCATCAAGATTCTTATTGCCGATGACCACGAGGTCGTTCGAACCGGACTCAAGAGCATTCTCGCCGCAGATGGTGAGATAGAGGTGATCGGTGAAGCGACGACCGGCGAGGAAGTCGTATCCAAGGCTCTTGAGTTGGAACCCGATGTGGTGCTGCTAGACATCCGCATGCCAGGCAATGACGGGCTGAATGCACTTGGGCGCATCAAACTGGACCGCCCACGGATGCCTATCGTTGTGTTGTCGACTTATGACAATCCAACCTACGTTGCTCGCGCAGTCGCCTTGGGTGCCAACGGCTACCTCATGAAGACGGCGTCACAGGAACAAGTGCTCGACGCAGTTAAGCGCGTGGCTGGCGGGGACAACATTTGGACTCGTGAGGAACTACGTCGTGTCACGGGGGCTCTCGCAACTCCTCGACTTTCTGACGACATCGAAGTTCCACTCACTCGCCGAGAAAGCGAAGTGCTTCGGCAACTGGCTCACGGCCTGACCAACAAAGAAATTGCCCAAGCTTTAGGGATCAGTTACGAAACCGTCAAAGAGCATGTGCAACACATCCTTCGCAAAGTTGGCGTGGCGGATCGTACACAGGCTGCCGTTTGGGCTGTCCGAAAAGGCCTCGTTTAACGACGGTGCGGCCTGAATCGAGTCCCATAACCTACGCGCACCCGCAAACCGCGATCTAATTCTACCGGCTCCGCGAAGTTCCCGTTGCATTTGTTAAGATGCACGGGTGAATTTCAGTGGGGCCATCTCGATGACTTTAGACTCCGACCGCCGTTGGTCTGCGATCATTCGCTTCTGTGTCGCAACGGCTCTGCTTACGGTTTGCTCGTCAGCAATGGCACAAAAGACAGTGTCTGTGCGGATATTCGTCGACGAGGAAGAACGACGCACCGAACCGCTGTGGAAAGAGACGCTTGGTCGGCGGTTGGCGAATGCGTCCTCGATTCTATCAAGCTACAGCCAGGTTCGATTTGCCGTCACAAAATTCGGTGCCTGGGATTCCGAAGACGGGCACTTCGACTTTGCGAGATCGCTGGCAGAGTTTGAAAAGGAAACGATCCCCAAACCTGCCGAATTGGCCATCGGCTTCACCAGCCAGTATCGCCTTCAAAAGGGGCGTTCGAACCTTGGTGGCACGCGCGGTCCGATGCGTCAGCACATCCTGATTAGAGAGGGCACCAAAGTTGGCTCGGAAGTGGAACGCCTTGAAGTACTCGTACACGAGCTGGCGCACTACCTCGGTGCAGCCCACAGTCCCGACCAAGGTTCCGTGATGCGACCGGTACTTGGCGACGGACAAAGCCGAGCCCGTTCGTTCAAGATCCAACTTGACCCTACCAACGCAAAAATCGTGGGACTCGTCTCACGAGAAATGGCGACTCGCAACATTCGCTCGTTGCACTCACTGACGCTTCCAGCGAAAGTGCAAGTTCGTGACCACTACGCCAAGTTGGCGAAGATCTTTCCCGAGGACGAAGTAGCCGGTCGATATGCATCCTTGCTCGAACGGTCGATTAAGCTCTCAGTGGCACAGAGACAACGTCAAATCGCCGTACAAAAACAGCTTCGCGACTTGAAACTAAAGCTGAACCAGCCGACGGCGAAGCCACCGACGACAAAACCGGCTGATGTTTCTTCCAGCCAAACAGCACCGGACTCAAAAAACAATTGACCCGGTAGCTGCTAACTCCAATCGAGACCAACATCGAAGTTTACGGCGGAGTGAGTCAATGCTCCGATACTGATTCGATCGACTCCAGTCTCTGCAATCCCAGCGACGGTCTTCAAGGACACACCGCCTGAGGCCTCAAGCTGAACGGCAGGGGCTTTCTGATCACGATAAGCAACGCATTCACGAAGCTGTTCGCACGACATATTGTCAAGCAATACAATGTCAGGCTCGGCGGGCAACACATCCTTCAGTTGCTGAAAGTTGTCCACCTCCACTTCGATGATCATATCCCGAGCGTACGGATATTCCTCAGCAACTTCGGCCACAAACCGTTTGGTCTTCTCAACCGCGGCGCCGGGCGTAAGCCCATGATCCTCACTTAATGCCAAGTGGTTGTCCTTTATCATCACCGCCGCGAACAGACCGACTCGGTGATTCGTGCCGCCTCCGCTATTCACGGCGTACTTTTCGATTCGTCGCCATCCTGGCGTTGTTTTGCGCGTGTCATAGATGTGGGCCTTCGTATGCTTCACAGCATCTGCAAACTGCCGCGTAAGCGAGGCGATCCCTGAACAGCGGCCAATCATGTTCAGCAAAATCCGTTCTGTCGTGAGCATATCTCGCGCGGAACCTTCGAGTTGTGCAACAACATCTTGAGGCTCAACCGTATCACCATCCTGCTTTTGAAGACGTATAGCCACGTCTGCGTGCATTTCATCGAGCGCCAATTCAGCAAATCGCAGCCCCGAAATGATGCCACGTTCTCGAGAGACGACGTTGGCTTTTGCTCGAGCATCGGCCGACACGAGACTGACTGTGGTCCAATCGCTGTAGCGATCCAGGTCTTCTCGAACTGCCAGACGCACAATTTGTCTACAATCGTCCTCCAGTTGCTCATTCCAATCAACTTGGGCAAAATCTGCTTTCATAATGTCGTCCCCGCGATTCAATGCAGCCAGTACATCCAGCCTGCATCGTAACAGTAAATCGCCACGGGTATGAAGTGACCGACGACATTCTCCGCCTTCCCCTCGAACGAAACGCCGCATGACGCCAACCTGCACAGAAACAGATTCTTCAAGTGCAACCGCCGTCGGTTTGCTGCATTCGAATCAACGACTTGTCACACTGAACTTTATTATCGGAGTCTTGCTGGCAGTCGGCGGCCTGTGCATCGCGTTGCTCATGCAAAGCTGGTACCTCCAAGCAATCGGCTCCATCATCGCGTTGGGCGGTACCGTTGCGTTATGGTTCGCATGGCAGTTCTCCACTCATCCGCGCGTCGCAATTACGGACACAGAGCTTTGGGTATACGTGAGCCAACACGTTGGTCAACCAACACGCATTCCACTCGATGCTGTAGAAGTGTTCTTTATCGGACAGGGTGCCGTCAAAGGACCAGAACCCGGGCAGCCTCACGGCTATGAGGGCGCCGTCGCTGCTAACGTGGTGGTTCGTCTCGCAGAATCAGCCAAAGAATGGCACGAACGGGAAGCCCATCAACTGCTGGGAATATGGAACGAAGGTTACATCACGGTGCGGGGATTGTTCTGTAACAACATCGACCAAGACGTT
The DNA here is from genome assembly GCA_964418725.1 of uncultured Pirellulaceae bacterium. GTDB lineage: Bacteria > Planctomycetota > Planctomycetia > Pirellulales > Pirellulaceae > CAYNJG01. The sequence continues at coordinate 6,776 of CAYQMZ010000028.1, read as the reverse complement.
TTGAAGGACATGAATCGACAACTGATCGATCGCAAGCGAAAACTAAGAGAATCGCGTAGCGCCACAACTTAGCGAACAGCACCGAACCAGCGTTACGAACGCAGCACCAAACACCCGACGCACCGCCAAAGCCGCACAAAAATGACACTGCTCCCAGCACGACTACTCGTCAGCGTTCGAAACGCCAAGGAAGCCGAGGATGCGTTGCTGGGTGGAGCCGACATCATCGATGTGAAGGAACCGAATCATGGCTCACTTGGGCGGGCCACTGCGGAATCCATCTGTAGCGTGCTGAAGGCAGTTCGGCAGAGCGTTCCCGTGACTGTCGCAATGGGCGAATTGAGCGAGGGCAATTTGACGCGAGATATTCCCGACGGGGTATTCGCCGCCAAGTTTGGACTCGCTGGTGCACTCGCGTTAAACACGACGCTGTCCGATGGACATCCGAATATTACCTGGCAGCACGCATGGCAAACTCGTTGGAGCAACTGGAACGGCAATCGCGTCGCGGTAGCCTATGCCGACTACCACAAAAGCATGTCCCCACTCCCCCAGGAAGTAGCACTCGCCGCCCTTGATGTCAGTTGCACCTACTTGTTGATTGACACATTCGAAAAGACAGCCTCGTTACGCGAGCTGCTTGATGCGTCAGAGCTTGCCCACGAGCTTGACGCTGCCATCGAGATTGCCCGAGCAAGTCGAATGCAGCTTGTTATCGCAGGGTCTGTCGCACAAAGTGACTTCGCGTACTTTGCCGACCGATGGGGGCCTCACATATTCGCCGTTCGAGGTGCCGCCTGCGCCGGTGACCGGACAGCATCCATCTGCCGTTCAAGGGTCGAGCAACTGAAGCAAGCTCTCGCCAACACTTACGTGCCGCCGACCAAGGTGTCGTCTTCTGACGCATAACGACAAGCAAGACATTACGTCTTCCCACGCCCAGAGTTTGTAGGCGTACTTCACACACGGCCCAAAGAAAATTCCTGACGAAATTTGCAATAGCAATTTCGCTAACATTCCAGAAGTTGCTTGACTTTGGTTAGGGGCACCTTGATACTTAGCCGCCAATGTTGCGAATCTGCAGAGAACAACAAGACTAGGCCGACAGGCCACTCACCTTTGAATCACGGAGATCTGGAAAGTGCGACAGTCCGTCCTCGATGCAATCAAGTCCGGCGATTGGAACTACGAACCTGACGAGTCGCCGGAAGGCGACAGCTTCGAATCAACGAATGCCCTGCCTGGCAGTGATCAAAAGTTGGAGATCTTGGCCGAGCGTATCAAGTCGGGCCTGCCTCTTTGGCATCCAGAAGATCGATTGACCTACAGCATGATTACGGAAGAAGACGACAAATAGTCAGCCTCTCCCGCAACTACGAGATCAGATGGCAAGGCTACTCAGCCTTGCCTTTTTTTGTGATTGTGAGCTGGTCGGCGGAGAGTTGAAACTCTAGCTCGGTTGACTCCAGTACTTTCTCAATCAGCGTCCGCAGCTTTGCTTTTTCAACGCGGAACGTGATCCTTTGCTGTTCCGCTTCGTCTGGAACATCAATGAACTTGCACTCCAGACCAAGCTGCGCACAAAGACTACGCACGAACACTCCAAGCTGCTGATTCTCGGCACGCAGGGTGTAGCGAATCCTGCTCGTGTCTTGCGAAGCCGGTGGCGGATTCAAGATGCGATCCACGCCCTGGTGCACCTCCCAGTTCGCCGACAGGTTGCCACCGGAAAGTACTTCACCTTGCGATTGCAGGTAACGCTGAACTGCTTCTTGATATCCTTCCGGCACCTCAATCTTGCATGAGTACTTAGCCGAAGCCGGCATTGCAACAATTCGTGCGGCGCCATCTTTTTCAACGGCAAATGTCAGACCGAATCCAGCCAACAGCAATTCCAATCGCTGATATAACGGCAAGGGAGGTAGCGCCGTGGCGGCCCACAAATCATGAAGCACCTTTTCTTTGTGTTGAATCGTTAGCTGCAACTCGCTTTCGAGTTCATCCAGCAAAGTCACAGGATCGGACAGGCGAGGCCAGTCGACGCGTCGCTTTGATCGCCAACGCCGCCGAAGATCCGCTGGTAACTTCATGAGTTGACGTTTGTGAAGTTCGTGTAAAGAGGCGAATCTAACGGCTGCATTTCGTGGGCCCACGTACAGCAGGTCATCCACCCAACAGACTTCAATTGCCTCAAACTCGCGGTTCAACTTCCAAAGACAATCTTTGAGTCGCGGAGACGCAACCTTAAACGACACCTGCATACTCGGATCACAGCGGCGGTCGACCCAGACTCCCAATCGACGTGTTGCTCCAAGATTACGAAACCCATCTCGCAACCGAACATCAGACCAATAGATACTGGCTGGGGCCTCAAGCTGTTTTTCGAAACGTCGCCCCGTATGAAAGTGTTCAGCCGCATCGGCGTTGGCAAGGCCGAGCGTGGCCAGAAGGAACGCAACTAGCGCCGTCAGAAATAACGAACGTCTCCTGCCGGATGCAGTGACGTCAGCGTGACTCAACGGACCGGCGTTCCGTGTCATTGACGGCAACGAGCCGACCGACTCCCGAGAGCAATCGGTGTTCGGGGCTTGATTGCTGTTCGGCGGCGACCAACGGCTGAGGCTTCGAAAGCTCTTCAACAAACAACCGATGCTATCGCCCGCATAGTCAACGTTCACGTTTTTGTTTACCCAAAACCCGTGACCGACGAAATTCATTTCGATTGACAGCAATTCATAATTCGATGCCAGAGACTTCATGCGTATTCGTTGTTATGGGTATGTGCCACAGTTAGACTGAACCGAAGTACAACGCGCCGCCCAAGTGTGAAGGAAATTAAGTTTGCTTCACATCGTGAGACCCAAATCATGCACGAGCAGCAATGCAAGCGAACATCTCAGTTAGTCCTATGGTATCGCGATTACCTTCTTGATGGTAAGTCCGCAGCTTTTGTATCGCGTGTTGCCACACGTTACACCAGCGGAACGTTAATGCGACTGACAGGCTCGGCTGATACGGAAGTACGACGTGCTTCCGTTTTAGTCTTAGGAATGCTGGGCTCTGGGACCGCGATCTCCGCAGTTGGACGTCGGCTCTCTGACAACGATCGTTGTGTTCGACTCGTTGCAGAAGTTGCGTTCTCTGACCTGTGTCGACGACAGCTAGGGACCGGATTGGCCCTTCAGCATGATCAGATCCGTCGACACATCGATGGGCACCGATACAAGAAATCACTTGGCCTGCTTGAGGACCTAACCGCGCAACATCCCGATTTCGCGGAAGCGTGGTACCTTCTGTCAATCGTTCGTTTCTGCCTCGGCCATTACCAGCGAGCTATCGAGGCAGCCACGCAAGCCATCGACAAGAACGGCTTCCACTTTTTAGCCTACGCCAGCATTGGACGAAGCTGGCTAGAGTTGGACGAACCGCTAAGGGCGTTGCGGGCTTTCGAGAAGTCCTACGCCATTAATCGCTCTCAGGTTGGCGTGAAAGGTTACATCGAGGTGCTGCTGAAGCAGACTCGCCGGATGAATCTCGACGAAAAAGGCTAACATCCGCGAACGGATGTTAGCCTCTCCTATGCCACTTCTCTGTATCTGTCGGCTCGCCAAATTCTTCTGGCTGCCTGTCGCTGCCTAGCGAACTAGACGATCAAGCTGCCCACTCTGCATCGCTTGCATTACCGGTTGCAGGTAACGATCGGGCTCTGCCTCGAATAGGTTCCGAGTCTGGACTGAGTCAAACAAGAACATGCGACTTCTTCGCGGGCCTTCGCCATCGTCGTCGAACAGCACGCCATATCGACGAGTACCTTGGTTGACCATTCCTTGCGAAGCAAGTCGCACCACATCCATTCCAGCGAGCACGGGACTGTAATCATCCGGTGCTGACAAGAACTTCTTTTGTGCCTCTTCCGAGCTGAACAGGTACGTCACTCCGCGATGCACAGCACCCCATCGCTCGTCGCCCTTCTTCCAACTCCCTTTCGAAATCAGCCATACGGGACATCTCCCCTCGAGGCCAATCGGCGGATTGCCACTTGGCTGAATCGGTGTGATGTCGTCGGCAGGAGCCGCCTGCTGGTTTAGCGTCCCGCGATTTACCGGCGTACTCGCTGCCATCGATTGACTCTGTTGCGGTACGGCTTGCATCTGTGCAGCAGGTTGCCCAACGGTAGCAGCCATATTGTTGGCGGGTGGAGCATTGTATGTCTGCTGCAAAGGTGCTTGCTGCTGTGCAGGCTGCGATGGAGCTTGCTGTGCGAGCGTATTCGGTGCGATAGTCGCTGCTTGGAACTGCGGCGTTGATTGTTGAGAAACAGGACCAGTTGATGCTGGCGTCTGTGCCTGAGCGAGACCGGCGGCGGCTGGATTTGGAAGAGATTCTGCTTGGGCAGCAACCTTTGGCTTGGCGGTTGCCGCATACGGATTGCTGATCATTGGCGAATACTTGGGAGCGTTCGACGATGGTGCCGCCTGCGTCGCGGGGGGCTCGAATGTTGAGAGCCCTGTGATATTTCCTGCAACTGCTCCGTTTGTGAGACCGACTTGCGGAGTCGAATTGCCAGGTCGGTTTGTTCCGATGCCAACACCTGGTCGAGATTGTGGATCGAGCCCGGGACGTTTCGCCATGGCTCGCTGCTGTGTTGCCGAAACTCGCTGCTGGCCAATAGCCGATTGATATCGCTGCGGAGCTTTTGCTGCGGGTGCCTGCGCCACTTGCTCTTGTACTGGGCGATACTGGGCAGCCGCTGCGTGTTGGCTTGCCAACGTTGTCAGTCTCCGTACGTAACGCATCGGATTCTGATCCGTGACCATTCTGTGCAGAGCTTTTCCGTCTACCGTCGAGATGATATCCGTCGGAAAACGGTCCACACCAAAGTGTGACGAAAGCTGCTGGCTCTTTGCCGCGTTCACCTTCAACGCAACGTAGTTATCGTTGATGGAGCTGGCGACCGTGGGGTTGGGAAACACATTCTTTTCGATGTTCTTGCACGGCAGGCAAGTCGGCGTCCAGAAGTGAATCAACAGCAGCTTGTTTTGCTGGGCGGCCTTCAACCGTGCCTGATCAATGTCCTTCGCCCAATCAATAGGCTCGGCCGCAAAACAAGAGGCCGCAAAACAGTTGGCGATGGCGATAAATGCCACGACAGCAGCAGTTTTCCGGGCAATTTGCCTCATCTCAATAACCTTCCGTGGCACGTGTAGTAAGCCTCAGTGCGAATATCGGACAGTAAGTTGGGTGAGTTGAGATAAAATTTGACGAATACCCGGACTTTGACGCCGACTATGCCTAGATTGCACTGACTGCACCGAAATATCAGTCTGCACCAGAACCCTGCTCGACCGCAGGCCTCACGATTGACGACCTTAACGCACTTATTTTGACTCTTTTGTTGATAGCTTGACACGCACGGGAAAAAGAGTAGTATCCTGTTAGTTGCATGGTTCGCCTTCGCGAGAGGGTGAATTGGCAGTTTTAGGCGTAAGACCTCTCTAGGTCAGCTTTCCGATTGGTAAAGCTCGCTTCGAGCATCTTCAGTTGTTGCTCGATCCACGAGAAGTCCTGTACTCAGGCACATCCTTGAAGGCCTCAGTCGCTGCTTGGTTTCCTCCTCGTCAGAGACTTATAAAGTCGTCATCGTGCCGCCGGGACTAGCGAACTCGTCACGGAAGTCTCGTTTGAATTGCATGTAGTGCGATGCTGTGGCTTGGCGATGCACGCCGCAGAAACACATTGAATTCCAACCTTGATCGACGCGCATTTCAGCTAACTCACAGCGCGAAGAAACTGAGAGCAGTTTGATCTAAGCCATTTAGCTTGGCAAAACACATATCGGCAGTGACAAGCATCGCTGCCGGCTGGGAGGTCGCACGAGGCGGCCATATTTCGCGATGACACGATTCCACGATGAAGGAACATCCTCGAATGCTGGCCCGCTTTGTTTATGCCAGCGTGAACGTGTCGTTCGTTTCATAACTTGGTGAAAGAATGGGTAAGAAAAGGAATCGACCGAAGTCCGGTGGTTCAGGTGGCGTACGCTCCGGAGGCGGCCGACGCCGTCGTCGCGGACGCGGTGGTGGCGGAGGAGGCGGCGGTGGTGACGGCGTCCGCCCGGCTCCCTACGAAGAGCCAGCAGAATTGGCGAATGGCGAAGCCCCACCTCTCACCCCCGGCATGGGATTGCTGGAGCTGCACCCGAACGGATACGGATTTCTCAGGAGCCCCGAAAACAACTACGCCAGAGTTCGCTCCGATCCATTTGTCCCCGGCACCATGATCGAGAAATTCGGTCTTCGCGAAGGTGTCATGATCAGCGGCAACGTCCAACGGGCTAGGAAGCAACAAGGCCCAAGACTACGCGAGATCACAGACGTAGACGGTATGCCGCCGGAAGAGTTCGCAGAGGTGAAGTCTTTCGACACGCTAACGCCGATCAACCCTGAGTCCTGGCTTCCGCTGGAAACTGGCCCTGAGCCACTAAGCACTCGCGTAATGGACTTGCTGACTCCGCTCGGCAAAGGACAGCGAGCACTAGTTGTGGCTCCGCCGAGATCTGGCAAGACCGTGTTGCTACAGCACATCGCTCATGGCGTCGCCACCAACTCACCCGATGTAAAACTCATCGTGCTGCTGATTGACGAACGTCCTGAAGAAGTGACCGATATGCGCCGTAACATCAACGGCGAAGTTATCGCTAGTAGCTTGGATATGGATGTCGAAAGTCACGTTCGGTTGTCCCAGCTGGTTGTCGAGCGATGTCGACGCCTTGCAGA
>CAYQMZ010000027.1:6871-22956 GCA_964418725.1 uncultured Pirellulaceae bacterium | reverse complement strand
CCGATTTGGAAATCCGCCAAACAATCGATTCTTTGGCCGACAACAGCAAGATGACCGGACGCTGCGAACAGCGAACCTGCACTTCAGCAAAACTGGCGGTCAGTCGATCCGCGTTTCCTGCTGACTGTCGCTGTGGCAACGCCGAACCTTGGCGGATTGCCACGTGATGCACGTCGATGTCTGCTGTCGGCGCGTTCGAGTCGTCAGCGAGTGGAAGCGATACCGATGTATCTTCCGCGGCTCGTTGGAGCAACATTAGCCGCCTCGCCAACGCGTCAGCTTCCATCCGAGCCCATGCCATCTCTTCGCTTAACTCGCGAAGATACTCGATCTTCTTCTTCGCTACCTTGAATCGCGGCGCAGCATGGGGATACCGGGATTCAAAGCGACTAGACGATAGGCTGGCGACGGACGTTTCCGCCAACGCAGTCTGTCGTTCGAGGGACCGGCGCAGTTTCATCTCAATGGAATCTGCTTGCCTAGGATCCAGGGTCCGAACCTGGCCAATCAGTTCTTGCAGACGTCTAAGCTCTGCATCGAACTTGCCAGGAAGTGCATGTGGATTGATGGTCTGCGTCGGAACAATTTCGGAAGCGCGTTCCTGCGTTTCATCAGGATTGAGGTCGCCCGGCGGACCCAACAGGACTGGTGGCAATGGAGCGAGTGGGCTTTCAAACGGGTCCGAAAAATCCTGGGCCTGCGTACGCGCCGTGAAGCCGATCGTTGCAAGTGAGACCAACGCAAAGAAGAGCAGTGCTGAAAGAAGACTAGATGTGCTCGCTGCAGTCTTGAAACGGCCATGTTGATTCGCAGGCATTTGAGTCTCCTACACGACATGGTCGCGTGACATGTTGTCTTGAATAAACAAGTATAACTCTGGCGTTAGGGACCCTCCTTGGAGCGCAAAGAAAAACGCGTGATCCTGTATGCTGTTTGCACAAGATCACGCGTCTAAGTTGTCTATCTGTCTGATTCGGCTTACGCCGCGCAAAGCAGATTTAGTTTTCGACTTCTAGTCGATTTTCGATGGAGCGAATCCCATCAACTTGTTTGACGCTCTCTTGCGCCATCTGCTTTTGAAAGAAGCTGCGGACGGTCCCCCGCAAGACCACGTGGCCTTCGCTGGTTTCGCAACGGAGATTCTTCTTCGCCAAATACGGGTTGTGGTCGATCGCGTCTTGTACGCGTTCTTCCAGACAAATGATCATATCGCTGCTCATTGTTCCTCCGCAAAATGCGACATCTTTCAGGTTTGGCACATCCGTAACCGCATCACGACGTCCTACCGTTGAAATATCGGTGAAAAAAATGAACGCGTCGGTTAAAGCTGAAGATTGAAGTGAGAATCACACCACTCACTAGTCGGGTTCTCCGAACAGCGAGCATTATGCTACCCCCCACGGGCGACCAGCATGAGACTTCCTGGTACAGCACAAACCCAAACCAGCAAACACAATAGGACGCGCAGGATGTCAGATCGGAGTTTGCCACCGGCTTTCTCGATCCCATTCAGCAAGAATTCACATCGTTTTTCGAAGGAAGGATGAAGCCATCCGCCTCGATCCGGCCTGCCCCCAAGGTCCGCCAGCGACCGAAGGTACTCAGTGGTGTCGCCACTAAATCGCGCGGCCCACAAATCCGCCTGCAACTCGTACAACCGAGACAATCGACCAAACCCGATCGCACTGATCCAACACGATGCGACCGAAACAACGATCGCCGGGTAGAAGCCAACGCTCGCAACACCGATGAGGTAGCTGACACTCCCCAAGCTGCCAAGCAAGCAACTCATCAGCAACAGCTTCAAGCTATGTGCGTGACGGACGTGTCCAAGTTCGTGCAGAACCAGCAGCTCGATACGACGAGCCGGGACATCTCGAATTAGGCGATCCGACAGGAACAGATACCTCAGCCCCGGCACCAATCCCGTTACGGCCGCGTTTCGCATAGAGAGCTGTGTGTCCCATACCATTACGTCCGACATCCGGGTGCCGGTTTCCTCGCACAGACGATCCACAGCCTCTCGCAGCCTCCCTGCGGGCAAGCTTTTCGAAGTCATCGTCCATCGCAACACCTGTGGCAGCAATACTGCCATTGGAATAAGAGGAACGCATCGAGCGAGTGTGCCGGCGACGGAATCTTGATGACCAGGCATGTAGAGTGATACCAAGTCAGACCAACAAACCATCCCAACTAGCAGCAGTCCGGGAACAGCAAGGAACCGAGTCGATTGCTTGAACACGTAGACGAGGCGATCGAACTGTCCCTTGCGTTGGACGGAAATCCCAACTGTTCCTCCCTGAGTTGACACAGAGGAAAGCGAGGACTCCACGTCGAACCAAAAAAACCATGACACCGAAAACGAGGCGACGGCAGGTAGCAGAGTGAGCGGACGAGCAATCAAGCTCCAGTCCTGACTGGTGCCAAGCAGTCCTGACGTCCACGGAAGCCACAGAAAGGACGCAATGCTGCACAACGCCCATCCAACGGTGTGCAGAAAAACGGTGCGAGACAGCCGACGTTCTAAATCTGCCGACCGCTCACTGTGTCCGCTGTTTGGCTGCAGTCGCATGGCCATCACTGCTGACATAAGGCACACCGCCGCCTGCAAGACAAGTGACGCCAGAAAGTGGAACGCCGCGGTCTGGCTTTCGACAGCAGGCAAGTACTCGACGGAAATCAAGCCAAGCGCGACAGTTAAGAGCACACAGAATTGCATCGACGGAGAACCCAGTGGTTCACGCCGGCAGTCCCGCTTGCGGCTCCGACAATTTGCCATCGACACATCGCAACTGCTCCGGCGTTAATTGCGACCAAAACAGGAAGAACTTCCAGCCTAATTGGCGACGCAGATTCACAAAGCGATGTGGTTTTATTTCATCATCAAAGCCAATTTTCGAGAACCAGGGCGAGCTGGTTCAACTTGGACGCGAACTTTCTAGTTCGAGCCAAGCCATCGCTTTCGACCCTGGGAATTCTCGAGCCACAGTTTGCGAAGGTCGTCAGGGGCTTCGGCACTTCTCGCTCTACTTCGAAATGGGACGAGTATCCCGCTCAAAGAAGGAGTGTTGACGCATTAGCTGCCGCGGTAATTGCGACGGCACACTTAGCCAAACTGCCGGAGGGACTGGCTCCCCCCGACGGTCGAGGAGTGCGTGAACTCCGGCGAAATCAATACTGGCAAGCTGTGGTTTGGCCCAGACTTTGCTGAACTCAACAAAGTCACCCGGTTCGCCTTCATCCGGCTTTGCCGATTTTTCAAATAATGCTTTAATGGGCGGAGCAAGTAAGCACCGTTGATATTAGCAGCGACGAAGTTAGAAAAGGATGCAGCCAATGACGAATCGAACCGTATTCACCCTTCTCGTGTTTGTGCTGTTCAGCACGCAATCTTACGCACAAGATCTCAGCAACCTGAATCCTCAACTTGTTGGAGGATTCGAACCTAAGGTTCGCCAGGCAAGAGTCGAAGCTCTGCCAACAGATTTCTTCGCCGAAGAAGTTCGGACCTACGAAGCCTCAGCCAGCGACAACTCGGCCACGGCAGCACAAAACATGCTGGTGCTGTTCAGCCTGGGAACTCTCTTAGTCGCGGGCAGTGTCATTACAGCGTTCTGCGTCATTAACAGACGCCGTAGTTCGAATCGAGCGAGCGTAGCGCCGCCCGTCAAGCTGTACGTGTGATGTCAGATCAGGCAACGGCGATGCGACGAAGCCAGCATCGCCGGCACACGCCGAAGTTGAAATCTGAAGCTCGCTAGCGTCCAATTGCAGCTTGCATTCGAAAAGTGCAGCTAACCACTGAAGTTTCGCTAATCGACATAGACCGAACTGACGATCTCCCGATTGTCCGTTGTTGTGTAGGACTACGTCTTTAGCTTTCAGTGCAGTCAATGATTCGCAATTCGTCACAGTCACGCGAGTTGCTGCGCTTTGGTTTGGTTTGCCTCTGCGTCGCTATCGTCGCCGCGACTGTTTCATGGACAGTCGCGGGTTTGCGGTCTTGGCATGCGCATACGAACGCGACGACGCCCGACCAGTCTAGATTCTCGGCGATCACCGATGCGGCAAAATTGAGCCGGCACTTGCAGCCTACACCAAGGAGCACGAGAGATAGTTTCTCCGTCGCGCCGCAAACGGGGATTCGGCTGGTCAACTTCGAAGGCGAACTTCAAACGGCTCAGCAGGGTCCGACGCATCCTGTGGCCAGACGACTACCCCTGGAATCGGCCAGTCCATCGGGTGTCGCGGTGCAGAGTTTTACCGCAACCAGGGCGTCCCGAAACAACCAGGGACGCATTGCACCCACTGCCTACGAGAGCGCACCGGCAACAACATCCGCCTACACTTCAACCAACGCAGCCGAACCGTTCGCAAATCCTCTAATACACCTGCCCGGTCAGATCAGCCGGCAATTCACTCAGCCAACAATCGGCTCATCACGCGATCCTAGTACGCAAGTTGCTCCCATCGCGACACAGATCCCTTCGACGGCCTCGCAACCGCAAGTCCCGCTTGAGTACGGCAACATCGTTCCCCAACAATCCCAAGAATTCGCACGCGTTGCGGCCGCAGAGTCACTACCATTGCCGACGCCGATGCCTGCCAGCTCGCCACCGGCCAATTTAGCGAGCCCACCCCCACAACGGAACTTCCGTCCGGCAACGGGTTCAACGCCATCTATCAATCCGCAAGATGCGCCGGCATTCTTGGGAGACTTACCAGCCGCAAGCTTTCCCTCGGGCGAAGCCGAAAACAGCACGAGCTCGGAATCGCCATTTGCTCCGCGACTGAACGGGCCAAACACGCTCAATCGGCCAGCAAACCGGACGTCACCAAGAAACAATGTCCAGCAGCCCCCAACGCCTAGAGACGTTGGGGCAGTTCAAGAGCGGTCCAACATCAAAGCAGATGCGGCGCCCGATTCCGACGGCAGTGCCGCACGTGATTCTGCCAACGAATCCATGGGGTCACTGCGTGAGTTTCTCCAATCCCCAAATGATGACGCCTACGATGCTCAAAACGGAATTGGAACACTTCCTCCCAACGCGAGTCTGAATGTCAGTGTGGAAGGAAACGACGACGATTCAGCAAAGTCGAGCCGAGATCTCCTGCTGCAATCAGCTCGGAACGCCGTACGACTGGGTGACTTCGAGAAAGCGTCCAAGCGGCTCACCGAGTACCTTCGACGCTATCCAGATGACGGCGACGCACGAATCGAATTCGCTTTCGTTCTACAAAAGTTGGGCCGCTACGAATCGGCAACTAGCCAGCTTCAGCATTTGATGCGAGAGTTTCCGAGCAACTACAAATTCAAACGCAGCTATGCGGACCTCCAACTGGAAACGCAAAACTATCCGCTCGCTGAACCAGCCCTTCGCGAATTGCTGGTACACCCTGACTACCGCACGGATGCCGCCATTGATTTGGCACGGCTGTTTGCCTGGACGCAACGTCCGCTAGAAGCGGACGAAATCTATGAAGCCTACCTAGCGGAAGACTATCCCAAAGATAGAAACGGACAGCTTGAGCTCGCCGAACTGTTGGTTGAGATCAATCGCCCTGGGCGAGCTATGGATTTACTGCTCAAATTGCACGAAGCGAACCCCGTCGACTTGCGCGTCTTGAAGTTGATGATCACGGTGAGCGCACGATCCGACAATCCAACCGCCACATTCGATTTCATCAACAAGCTGCGGATTGTTCAGCCAGAAAACGTCACGGCAAGAAACGAACTGGCAAAGCAACTACTCGCCGAGGGATTCAACAAGGAAGCGGTCCTTGTCGATCAACAGATCCTCGATTTTGATCCGCAATTCTTGGACGCCCTCATTCGCTCGGCACAGGCAAGCTTGCGAATGTTCGAACCCCAGTCGGCTTTCGCGACGCTGCAGACCATCGCCAACCCCGATCACCCGGAAGTCATGATCGCGAAAGGCGAATACCATGCACTGATCGGGGAATTTGCCGATGCGATTGCCGTGCATCAACGAGCCCTTGCAAGAGATGCTGACTACGTGAAGGCTCGCATGGGACTTGGGCACTCCTATGTGCGTGCTGGCCAGTTCCTCCGTGGGGCAGCTGAGTTTTCCAAAATCCAATTGGGTGACACACCACAATCCAACCAGGTATACCTGTCGGCTCAACTCGCTCGCGGTCGAGCACTTGCGCATGCTCGGCGATACGACGAAGCCATCGCGGTCATCGACCAAGCGATGGCAACCAACACAGGCAGTTATACAGACCAGATTCTAGACGCGTATATCGACGTCATGAATTTGGCTCGAAGATACAGCCAAGTCGTAATCGCCATCCAAACCCGTCTCCCAGATGTCGAGTTGCAGCCGCACCGGGAGCGACAACTGCAAGCCAAACTTGGTCTGGCGATGGCTCGTGCTCGCGACTTTTCGGGTGCGTTGCAAGAATTTGAGTCGCTGGAGTTTGATGACTCGGACCCAATCCCCGAGGCGGTATACGGCAAGTACCTCACGCTGCGGGCATTAGGCTCACCGCAAAGAGCCGACCAATCGCTAAATAGACACTTTGGACTGCTCGCCTCCGACACCTATTTGCGCGTACGCATCGCAGAGTTGGCCACCGAGGACTGCGACTGCTGTTTGGCAAGGCGAGTGCTGGAGCCACTCAATCGCTGTTGCGATCAGAATCCGTTGATTGCAAATCGCATCGGTGAGGCCTGCATGATGTGTTCCGCCTGCGAGCAGGCGAGTTGCTGCTTGCCCTATTTCCAAGGCGTGCTGAACCAGTCTCCAACCAATGTCCAAGCAATGCTTGGCATGGCCAGGATCCACACACGTCAGGGCAGCTACGGCGCCGCGGAGACCTACTTCGAACGCGCTAACGCGAGCATGTCGGACGACATCAATCTTGTCCGCGAGATCGCGCGTCTGCAAAGTCAATGGCATGGGCCAAACGCCGCGATGGCTGGATACAATCGCGCGCTATCTCTGACCGGTGGCGAGCACCTTTACGATGCGGCCCAAGTCAATCCGGAACGCGTCGGCGAATTCGAACAAGAGTTCGCGAGACTGGGGGAGTTGAGTTCGGTCGTTTCCACGGAAATGGCCGCCGAGCAACTCAGCGGTTGGAAGCCTTTGTCGCACATAGATTCTCTGGAGGGGCTCTTCACGCTGGAGCCAACCAACGAAAGCAGTCTGTTTCAGATCGGGCAGGCGTACAGCCACCTGAATCGCACGCGTGATGCGATCTGCGCATACAAGCGACTGCTTTGCGTGAATCCATGCAGCCAAGAAGCTCGCACCGCGATCGCCCGCAATGAACTGGAGATGCAGCCGCAACTGCACATCATCAGTGGTGCTTTGCACCAACGAGGACGTGACGATCTGGTCGCCATGGATGCTGGTTTCGGTGGACTACTCTTCCAGTTCCCGTTCGGTGACGAAGACGAGTTCTTGCAACTCGGGTACACGCGAGCACGCTACGACCCGCCATTCGGAAGGCCGCTTGACGGCGACAAAGTCACGGTTCGCATGCAACACAAGCCGTATTGGTGGCTGAAGTGGTGGGCTCAGCTTGACTATGAAAAATACGATTTCGGATTCGACGACCGAATCAACTTCAACTTAGGCTGGGAGCATCGTTACATCGAAAACGCTTCCTACCGGGTCCGTGTCGCTCAACAGAATGTGATCGAGAACTTCGAATCGATCGACCAAGACATCCATCGAATTGGCGCCGAAGTCGGTCACTACTGGCAGCCGACTCGTCGATTTGTGGCGGACGCCTTTTATCGCTACTGGGACTACTCCGACGACAACTACGCACACAACGCAGGCCTATACACTGGCTATACGCTGCAATTCGGCCGGCACCAGTGGCGTTGGCTTACCAACGTGGACTGGAGTGACTATCAAAGACAAACCGTGTTACCCAACGCTCCATTTGTAAATGGTGCGATCTACCCGTACTTCTCGCCTGACCAGTTCTTTTTTGTGACGGGCGGCCTGGAGTACAAGCGGTTCTTCAGTTGCAACACGTTCAAGGGCGCAAACAGGCACTGGGTCGTAGTTTTCATGGGTGCCCGAATGGACAACGACACCGAGACCTACTTCGTCGGTCGTGGTCGGCTGGGACATGACATCTACAACTGGTTGACGCTAACGGGATTTGCCAACGTCATCCAGTCACCCGTCTATGACTTAGTCGAAGGCGGCCTTCAACTGACCGCCCGATTCTAAGCCGCGCATTTCGTCGTCCGAATAATATGGGGACCAAGCGTAGATGCGGACCAAACGTTCGCGCTACAGGCAGCGTTCAGCCCCGCCGTGCAAGTAGTCTTCGGAAACAGGGTAATTGCGGAATCGAATCGAGTAGTAGTCCTCGAACCACTCGCTGATTTTGGGTTCCAAGCCGCTGTCGTACTCTGGTTGCACGTACAGCGTCTTGCCCAGGTAGTTGTTCCGAATGTCACCTTCTTCTACCAAGATGATTCCATCCTTGATTACGTAACGCGGCAGTTCGAACATTTTTTCTTTGTTCTCGTGCGGCGTGTAGATCGTAATGTCGGCATCGGCTCCCACTCCGAGGTGGCCCTTATGACGCAGGCCAAGGGCTCTTGCAGGTCCGGCACGCGTGATGATAGCGATCTCGTTCAGTGTGTATTCTCGATCGATATCGGCCAGCGAGCAGCGTTCGCGTACGGCGGGATGCACTGTTTTGATCACATCGTTTCGATACGTGCGGTCCATCAGCAAGCGAATGATCTGCGGGTATGCCAAGAACGAACCATTGGGATGATCCGTGCTCATTACCACTCGCCATGGATCCTTCACCATCAGGTACCACTCCAACCCGATCGCCCATTGCATGGAGTGGACCAGACTCTTGTTCTTGTACTTAATAGGCGCGATGCCACAACCTGATTCCATTTCCGTATCGGAGCTAAACCACTTCGTTCCGTACACGTTGCTGAGGTAGTACCCCAGCGGACCATCACCAGTCATGCTGGTTGTCTCACCGAACAACACTTGCCCAACATCAACCGTGATGTTTGTGTGCTCGTTTACGTACTCCGCCAGCGGAGCCACTTTCGAGTTGAAGGTATTTTCGTCGGCGTCTCCACCGCCATAGCTATGAAACTGGATGTGCGTCAGGTGCCCTTTTGCCCCCTCCAGACTCTTCATCGTTTCTAGCGTCGTCGTCCAGTTCCCAGGCATCCCGAGATTATTGCAGTGGATGTGAACCGGGTGAGGCAGATGAAGGTCATTCGTTGCTCGTGTGACTTCACGAATGATCTGTCGCGGGGTGACGTCGAAATGGTCGACCATCGAATCGATACCGGCGACGTTACCGGCCTGATGGTTCTTCCATACCTCAACGCCGCCCGGGTTCACCAATTTGCAGGCATACCCTTTGGCCGAACCGATCAACCACGCCACGAAGCTACGTAATTGCTCTGGGTTCTTGTCCTGGATCGACTTCATCACGAAGTGATTGTTGCCCATCAGCACATAGAAGCCTTTGTCGATACAGGGCGTATCGTCAAACTCCTCGTGTGTGTGCCTGGCGGAAAGAGGCGGAACAGCCGCGTCAAAGGCCGTTGTGTAGCCCAGGCCGATGTACTTGTATCCCGTTGCGAACGTACTGGGCACGCTGCCCATCGTCCCGCTATGCGTGTGCCGCGTTCGGCGAACCGGTTCCGCCTTGCGTTTCTCTTCGGGACGCATCTTTCGTGCGGCATTGACCTTGGGGCCGGCGATATGGCAATGCATATCGATGCCGCCCGGCATGATCACCAACCCGGTCGCATCAAGCGTTCGCGTTGGGCGTACACTTGGATCACTCGGCTCCGCAACGATCTTCCCGTTGGAAATCCAGATGTCTTTGACTTGTCCGTCGATTCCATGCCGTGGGTCGTAAACGTAACCACCATGGATTTTGAAATACTCTTGAGCCATACGGCGACATGCCTATCTAAAAATGCCCAGCGAATCGAATTCACAAATCTTCGATCGGGGCTTCCTGGTTTATTCCTTCATCGACTGGACCAGACGATAACGGCGAACTGAGAACAACGCTGCCCCAAACCATGAGGCCGCCAAACAAAATGAGCGGAATTGGATAGAGAACTCGAAAAACAAATCCGCCACCAACCCACCCAAACAGCGCCTGCGTGACACCGATGCCAGCGATCACTAGCCCACCTACCAACAGTTTTAGTGTCGTTACAACGTTCGCAAAAGATTCCAGTCCTTCGTCGAACACGTCGATGATTTCAGATCTTGTCATGGGTTGTCCCCCCAACCTTACTGACCGTCCAACGTATCGAACCATGCATGCGGATCCACGCACTGAGCACTAACGTCGAAAGTTCTGAAAGATTGATTGAACACCAGATTGCTTGGATTACTCGTGTTGTCACCGTTATACTAACGGCTGGGGCTCGCTGAGAGGAGACAGGCTGTGATGTTGTTGTTCGAGAGATGCGTTCGCGTGGCACGTTTAACTTTGCTGTGTGCACTGTTCGGATGCGTAACGCAACCGCTCCAAGCCCAGCTGATCACAACGGTTGACGTTGAGGTCACCCAAGAAGCTGGCATCTATACGTACGACTACACCCTGTCCAATGGGTTCCTCAGCAGCTCGTCCATCAACGTCTTCGCCGTAACAGTGGCCACTGGTACGGATGTCGCGTTGGGAACTCCTTTCACATCCGATGAAATCCAACAGGGTGCGTTGGGGGTTCGGATTGACGCACCTGACGGCTGGTCTGGAGCCTACGATCCGCGACTGGTCGAATTCGGCGACGATGATCCCGATACGCCAAGAAACGAGTCCTGTGATGTGGTCGGATCTCGCGGTTTGTCGGACAGTTTCCAAGTCGGGTGGGCGGCCGGCGATGGTTTCGAATTGACGTTAGATGATCCCGCAAGCTTATTTCCAGGCACCTCGCTTAGCTATTCCGTTCAAAGTCGATACGCTCCGTCGGAGCAAAGCTATCTGGTTGCAAATCTGGATGACACGCAATGCCCCAATCTCATCCTCGCTCTGGCGGAAGGCACCGTCTTGGCTCCCACGATTCCGCCGACCACCAACCCAACTCCCGAAATCACCTGTGACTTCGATGGTGACGGCGACTGTGATCTGATCGACATCGACACACTTTCGAGGGCAACTGCAAGCGGAGAAAACGAAGCCCGCTTTGACCTCAACGGCGACTTGATGGTCAACACTTTGGATATCAACGCCTTCTTAGAGTCAGACCAAGTTCAGAAGCTCAACGGTGACAGCGACTTCAACGACGCCGTTGAATTCGCCGACTTCCTTTTGCTGTCGACCAACTTTGGTCAGCCTGCCGTTTGGACAGCTGGCGACTTCGATGGCGGCGGAGTGGTTGACTTCGCAGACTTTCTACTGCTGGCTGACAACTTCGGGGATACATTCGCGGCAAACGGAGTGTTGTCGGAAGCCGAACTCGCATCGGTTCCTGAACCATCCGCAGGGATCATGCTCACGATTTGCCTTCTTTTTGGCTCAGGAATTCGAAGGAGTCGATACCAAGTGGCCGCGTCTACTCGCAGGACCGCTTGATGCATCGCTTCGATTCGCGTGTTGGCTTTTTCACTTCTTTGCTTGGCCTCCTACTTCTGTCTGTGAGCACCGATGCAACGCATGCGCAGGTGGCGTGTGACATTTCTGGCGATGGTCGTTGCAGCGTTGAGGATGTGGACCTTCTAGTAAGTCAGATTGCTGCCAACGATCCTGCCGCGGACCTGGATGCTGACGGTGAGTCGAACATCGATGACCTAGAGTTATTCTTACGTCGCGCTGTGAACCGGCGCAACGGAGATTTCGACTTTCTGGGCGGTGTTCAATTCAGCGACTTCTTACGTATATCAGACAATTTCGGAATGGAAGCGGCCTGGAGCAACGGCGACGTGACCGCGGACGGTGTCGTTGGGTTTGCCGATTTCCTTCTCTTCTCCACGCAATTTGGCCGAACAGAACCGCCGTTATCCACGAGTATTGAAGTGAACGTGTCGGAGTCCAACGGGCTCTACACTTACGAGTACACGGTTTCGAACCTACCCCAATCTCCAGCCGGCCTGAACGCGATATTCGTCGACGTGTCGGACGACCCTGGTGTTCTGGATGGAACACAAATTGGTCTGGGGTATTTCTTGCTGAGTGCACCAGATGGCTGGCGAGGCGATTACGTCGAGAATTCGAGCCCAATCGAAGAGGTATCATTCATCTCCAATGAGGGCGCAACTTGCGTTACCGGTCTGATCCCTGGTGAATCGCAGACCTTTGTGTTGGAAAGCGAATACGGTCCCGGCGACAGCGAGATCTTTCTCGGCAGCCTCTCTTCGACTTGCGATCACTTCCTGGCAACGGGAATCCAAGCAGTCGTCACACCTCAGGTTGCTCCAGGCGCTGACATTGCCAGCGTTCCTGAGCCCAACGGTTACAACGTGTTTTGCTGGCTTTTGCTCGGTTTCGGCTTATTCAGCAAACGCCAGAAAACCGCGGCCAAGCGAAGCTAGCTTACCCAACAGTGGTTCCTAGTTCGGGCTATTCCTCGAGAGATATCCCGCGTATCCTTCCCCCATCTGGGTCAATCACAAGGATCCCAGTCTTCAGGTTTTATTGCATACAGCCCCGGCATCCATTGCGTGACTTGCGTTGAGTTCCGGAACTGGCACAGCGACCCTGCGAGCACCAGATGTCAAAGAAAATTCTTATAGATTGCGATCCGGGAATTGATGACGCGGTCGCGATCAGTCTAGCCCTTTTTGACCCTCGCCTCGAAGTCGTCGGGATCACGGCTACGGCGGGAAACGTGGATGGACACCAGGCAACTTCAAACGTAATGACTTTGCTTGACCAACTGGATCCTCCCAAATGGCCACGTATCGGCGCTGCCATCATCAGCGACAAAGTTCCAGCCGCGGATGCTCGACATATTCATGGTGAAGATGGATTGGGCGACGCCGGATTGGTGGGCACCGAGCTTCACAATCAACGATCGGCTGACAAAGTCATTGCCGACGCGATCCGTGAATCTCCTGGCGAAGTCACGATTGTCGCCCTCGGTCCGCTCACAAATGTAGCGGTTGCCCTGCAACGTGAAAAAGAACTCGCGTCGATGATTGATCAAATCATCATGATCGGCGGCTCAGTTGAAGGCGTCGGCAACATCACGCCGGCAGCCGAATTCAACATGTACTGCGACCCCGATGCCGCCCGAGTTGTCTTCGCTTCGCCAACAACAAAAACACTCATTCCATTGGACGTAACCCAGCGAGTCGCTATTTCACTGGACTTCGTTAACGAGTTACCGAGCGCCACCACTCGTGTCGGACAACTAATGCGAAAGATCATTCCGTTTCTCTTTCGAGCTTGCCGTCAGGAGCTGGGACAAGAGCGAATCTACCTACATGACGCGCTGGGCGTCCTGTACGTAGTTCACCCGGAACTCTTCCAAACCAAAGAGATGGCGGGCGACGTTGAGTCCTCCGGAAGACTTACTCGAGGAGCGACCGTCTTTGACCGGCGAGTGCGTCCGGCTTGGCGAACCAACATGGAAGTCGCAATCGGTATCGATGAAACGGCTATCCTGGACTGCATTGTTCGCGGCTTGAGGTTCGCGGGCCAGCAGACCTAGAACTTCGCGGAACCACGACACTCGCGGACCGATTCCCAATAATTGGCGAGGG
The DNA here is from genome assembly GCA_964418725.1 of uncultured Pirellulaceae bacterium. GTDB lineage: Bacteria > Planctomycetota > Planctomycetia > Pirellulales > Pirellulaceae > CAYNJG01. The sequence goes on along the minus strand of CAYQMZ010000027.1, from coordinate 9,259 downwards.
CATTTCACATCTCTCGTTGCGGCCGAGGTTTTGAATTACGCTATAGGCAGTTGGACATCGGACGTTAGGACCAGGGAATCGCGAAGTAGAAACGTCACTTCGAACTAAACTGCCAAACAACGTTCGAACGATCCATGTCGAACACAGAAGACATATCGCACCTAGAACGACCTCCTTCGCAGTTCAGCTTGGCTGCGATCTTCTACATCGTGACTCTCATGTCACTTGTATTTTCGGCCACCGCTCCGTTCTTCCGAGCGATCAACGCCGAGAACCGAGCCGCGATTCTCTCCTATGGGTTGCTACAGATATCCGTCGTGTGCGGCTGCCTCGGAACGTACCTGTTCAGGCGTTTTCGCATCATACGGATGCTGCAAAACGGCGAACTGATTCATCGCACTTCATTCCTCGATCCCGGATCGCTGGGCGTGTGGCGATCGATCCGAGCCCTCTGGACGACGATACCGGTGCTCCTGACGCTTTTCACGGCTGGACTGTTGATCACCGCGAACCCGTTAAACGTATTTCTTTTTCTACATCCAGTCGCTTGGCCAATCCAGATTCTCGCTGTACGTGACGCGGTCCGTTCCACGTTGTCACTCTACTATGGTGTAGATCGACGAGACGTCGAGATTTTCAAGCGAGGCTACGTTTACGGCGGCTACCGTTTCCAACCGTGGGAAACGACCAAGTACATGCGGCCAGCAGTGCATGACGAGTCAGCCATCATGATTGTCTCGTCGGCGTTTGCCCCCAACAGCGAGTTCGCGCACGCAAATACGATGAGCACATCAAAAATCATCGTTCGACCAGATCGGCGGACAGAAATCCTCGATGTCGTAAAAGAGCAGATCGGAATCGGCAGCTAGTCTGCCCCGCACTGCTCAAGCTGCGTCCTGCAAAGACTCACGAATGCTCGCCGCCGGCTTATACAGGCAATTTCGCTTGACGGCTGACCAAGCCAAAACTGGCTTCGACGCAATCGCCAATCCAGCTGCACCGTTCGACGCTCGATCGAGCGATTCCTGTTGCTCGACGCCAAAACTCGCAATCATCTGCGGATAGACGTTTTGCTGCAGGTGGGTGTAGAGTCGTTGGTCTTCCTGATGCAATTCATGCATTGCCGCGACATATTCAGGATTCGCAAGAATTTTTTCTTTGATCGAACATTGCTTGGATACGTTGCGACTTCGATAGTTGAGAGCCAATGGCTGGCCTGCCCAAGCTTGGAACAGCCGCAGCGAGCGATCAAAGTCCTCGAGCAACCCAACGAAACCAATATGTTGCTGAATAGAAGCAATCGCGGCGTCTGCCTGCTCCGTACCGCTAAGAAATCGGGTCTGATAGTTGGACCGAATTTCTAACCAAGGTATGAAATCTTCCGTCGTTCCATTTCGCACGCAATCAAATTGGTAGTGCGATAGACACCGAGAAATTGGCTCGCGGACGAACGTGAAGAAACGAATTCCGGGCCACTCCGCTAATTCAGTCCAAGCGTGAATCGCGTGTCCAGAGATGCTTGCAAGTTGGGGATAGAATCGTTTCGCGAATTTCAGATCATTTAGTGTCGCGAACTTTCCGCATCTCAAATCACAATGATTGGCCCCAAACGATCTGCGCAAGATGTCGCAAATCGTTTGACCAGCGGTCTTCATGATGTGAACGTGAGCGAGCACTAGTAACTCCCAATTGTGGCATCCATTTTGCTTAGGCAAACAGACGCGAGCCTACTAAGTCCGCATGCACCAACCAACCTCAGTTTCCAGCACTGCTGGCACGGACAATCATAAGTTGTCCACAGCAAACGGAACTATTCCGCCTTCAAAGGCTCAAAATCTCGGCGGCGTCCGACTCGCACGTGCACATAGTACTCTCGTCGCCCCCGCATGATGTTTAGCGAAACAACCTCATTCAGCGGTGTGAGACTGACAAGGTTGATTAAGTGATCGTCGTCTTCGACCTTCACGCCATTAAATTCAACCACCACATCGCCGGTCTTCAGGCGAGCTTGGTCGGCCGGCGAGCCTTTCGTGACGCTCTTCACGTAGGCACCTTGGTTTCGCTTCAGTCCAAGTTGCTGTGCAAGCAGTCGATTGCCACGAAGCTTCTTATCGAAGTCGTGATCTAAACGAACGCCAAGATAGGCGGTTGAAACCGTCCCGTTCTGAATAAGTTGCTTGGCGACATTCACGGCCAAGTTCACCGGAATCGAGAAGCCAATTCCCTCGTTGCCACCCGAGTTACTGGCGATCGCCGTGTTGATCCCGACGACTTCGCCACGCAAATTCAGAAGTGGACCACCACTGTTTCCCGGATTGATGGCGGCATCGGTCTGCAAGAAGTCTTGAAAACGAACGGCTTCGTTGGCTTCCCCGATGGCAAGATCCC
>CAYQMZ010000027.1:0-6861 GCA_964418725.1 uncultured Pirellulaceae bacterium | reverse complement strand
CAAGGTCCCATCGCCCTTTGGCGCTGATAATCCCGTAGCTGACTGAGTGACTCAGACCAAACGGACTACCGACGGCCAACACGAAATCTCCGATTTCCACGTCGTCGCTGTCACCAATCCTAGCGGGCAAAAGGTCTTTCGAAGTGACTCTAATGACGGCGACATCCGTGGCGGGATCCGCCCACTTCTGTACCGGTTCAAGGAGCTCGTTTTCGTCCGTGCGGATCTTGATACTGGCCAAGTCTGCCGTATCGACCACATGTCGGTTCGTCAAAACGTAGAAGTCATCGGCCAACTTGATGATGATGCCCGACCCGGCTTCGTCCGACTGCTGTCCGGCAACAGCGAAAGCGTCAATATGAACAATCGTGGGGCGAACTAGACGGACAACGCGTTTAACAATCCCGTACTGACGTTGGAATTGATCGGCATCGCTGGCCAATTCTTCAAAGAGGGCATCGCGTAGCGATAGTGTTGGTTCTTCGACCGACACGTCCGCTGAACCCGTTTTGGCTGATGCCGCTGTGAACTTTGTGACCTGGGCCGTAGCAACTTGCTCCGCGCCACCGAGTCCAAATAAAGCGAAAGAGAGACTAACGCACGTTGCAAAGATTCGAGTCTGATTTGATACGAACCTGAACGGCGCAGTATTCCAACGTCCGCAATCTTCCATGATTGCACTGCCCTTCCCTGGAGTTGCCGAGTGACCAAAACGGTTGGAACGCAAGGTCGCCATCGACGGCAATGCGCTCCATTCGTTGGACGGCATCGAAACTATCGCACGTCGAGACCGAAGTCGCCGATCACGGTATCCGTATCCGACGGCGTATCCAGGATCTGGCTCCAATCGGCGATGTGCTGAGAGGTATCGATACCTTGCTTCTCGGCTTCACGCTGACAGTCGATGCACAACACTGCGTAAGGCAGAGCCTGTAATCGCATCATTGGTATGTTGGTTTCGCAGGCTTCGCATTGCCCGTAGGTGCCGTCTCGCATCCTATCGAGGGCTTTGTCGATATTTCCAAGCTCACGACTTTCAACTTCCGCCAACTGCGAGTTGATTTCGTCTTGAGCCGAATCGAGTGCGAAATCAACGACGTCGCCGGTTGATTGCTCTCGAAGTTCCTTGAGCATGCTCAAGTCACCATTCAAAGCCTTGCGAAGTGCCTCGCGACGGGTCAGAAGGACCTCGCGCATCTCCGCCATTGCATCGTTACGTGCCATGTTGTCACCTAAAAGTTCCCGACCGAACTTGAAGGTGTAATGCCCCCCTTCAAAAGGTCGGAACCCGCAGAAAAACTTTTGTCTGTTCCAGTTTGAACGCCTCGATGGGTAGCTCATCGCTATGAGGCATCCCAAATATACTGCGCTCTTTGGACGAGTGACTTTGAGAAATTTTTCACAATTCACGTCGGCCAGCTAAATAACCGCAAACAATGACCTGCAAACAACTTACGAACTCGATCCACTCAACGAAACACGCGATTTCCAGCTACTAGGACACTTCCAATTCGCAATTCGCGCCGCTGACAGCCTCTCAGTTCGTCACCTCGAAACCATCGTTTGCCAGTCGTACATCGTCAAATCGCCAAACCGTATCGACCGAAATACCCTCAAAACAAGAAAAAAGGCGAACCGGGTATTCGGAATTTTGACTCAAGTGTTGGAGCAACCTAAATCCTCTGTAGAGATTCATCGGTAGCGAAGCCGTTGAACGAAGATCGATTGCAAAGGCATGTAAGCAGTTTGATGATGAGCGACTCCACCACATCTACAGATCAGACATCCGGTTTGCTGGACCGACCTCAACAGGCGCCACTTCGTTTCGCATTCGTGGGTGGTCCTCGTGATGGTCAAGTCATTCGCATCAACGCAAGTAAGTGCTCAATTGGTTCGTCCGAGCAAGCATCTTTTCGCCTAGTATGCAAAGGCGTCCATCCGGTTCACTGCACGATCCTACGTGGCCTGGGTGGCACAGTCGTCAAGCGGATTTCGGCCGACACCTTTATCAATGGCGACACCTTCGAAGAAGCGATGCTGAACGATGGCGACGTACTGACCATCGGCCCGCTACGTTTTCGAGTTCTGTCCGAGTTGGGAACAGCAATCCCCACTCCGACTGTGAGCCCCACACCAGCTGCCAGCCCACAACCAGCCCAAGCAACCGCTCCGGCCGCGGCGGAACAGCCAAGTGTCGAGGAGCTGCAGCAGCGTCTCCAAGAGCTTGAAGCCGAGCGTGAACGAGAGCGTCTTGAACTTGAAGCTCAACAGCGAGAAGCGGACGCAGCTGAAGCTCAACAATCGCAAGAAAGTGAACAACAAGCTGCGGATACCAACGACGCCCCAGTTGCAGACGCATTCGATCGCAGCAGCGCGATGGACATGCTGAATCAATTGCGTGACGAACCAGTCGCTGAGGCAAACGGCTTTGAAGCCACACCCGAAGCCAGCGACAGCTCCGAAGCCGACTACAACTCCGAGAGCCCTGAGAGCTTCGAAAGTAGCGAAGCTTCGGCAGACTATTCGACACCTCAGTCTGAAGAAGAACTGACATTCTCAGAGCCAGACGACTCGGCCCCCATCGATACCGCAGCCATCCTGGCCAAATTCGGCCACAGCCTTGAGGATGACGACGACGGCACGCAGACCGCATTCATGAACGAGCCGTCTGCTCCAGCGAACAACTACGCCGACGCAACACCGGCCTTCGACTCAGCAGGTAGCTACGGTGGCGAACCAGAGTCCGCACCCGAGGGCGAAGACGAGTCGATCGACGACTACATGGCCCAGTTGATGGCACGAGTTGGTGGAGGAGCAGGAGAGCCCGAAGCTCCCAAAACTCCTAAACCGGCAGCTTCCAAACCAAAGCCGGCTCCAGCAGCACAACCACAGCCACCCCGAGCGGAACGACGTGTTCCCTTGGACCCGTCCGAATTTGTTCCTCGGGCCGTCGCACCAGAAGCTTCTTCGAACTTGCGGGCACTGCGAGCAGTCGCCAACACATCGGCTCGTTCGGCGATCGATCGACACCAGCGCCGCTCGTTCGACAACAAAGCCTACATCTGCTGGTTCATTGCTATCGTGTCGGCAATCGTCTGCTTCAGCATGGCATTCTTTGCGAACGAAATCGTTTCGCTGCCGACGCTTGTTTCGATGCTGGCCCTGATGATTTCGTTCTTTGCAACGATTAACGGTCTAGCATTCGCGGCAAAAGCAAAGGTTGGCTTGCGAGCAACGCAGCAACAACTGCTTGCGAATCTGGACTCTAGCGAGTCACCTCAACGACCATAGAACTACTCGGTATCAATCAACGTTGATACTGAAGCCGTGTTGTCTGCTCTGCAGAAACTTCGTTGGGAGCGATTCATTCGCTCCTGACGAGTCTTTTTCTTGAAGCTCAAGATGCTAAAGAAGAGACGCGTTTCGTTACGCGTGTTGAAAGACACTCATTCGCTCAGGTTGGTGCGAAGAAAGTCGGAAGCGCGGCTCGCCAGCTTGGCGGGATCGAACTTCGGGACAGGTGTCGAAAACAGCCGTCCACTAGGCTGACTCACTTCGTTTCGCGATCGCGCATCTCGCGATGGAAGAGTGCGAGATTCGAAATTGCGATTTCGCTCGGATCGGAAGTCTTCTTGAAACGGCGCATTCGGTGGAAAACTGCGTCGCACACTGCCGTGTGTTGATGGCCTCAACGTTGGCCGCACATTGGCTGCGTTGCCGTCGAATTCTCCGGTTGGCCCTCGAAGAGAATCGTCGAATTCGAAACCAGTGTCTTCCCGATACGGCAATACAGGTACGTCTCGACTCAATCGCGGACGCTGATCTGCATTACCTCGACATCCGAAGCCACGCGTCTGTTGACTGAGATTCGGTCTCAGCGACGCGTTGCGAGCTGGCGGAAGTCGACCCGCTCTTGCATTGTACTCCGGCCGGGACGCATCATCTTCGATTGTTCGCCACGGCGTCGAGACAACATCGCGAGCATCAGCACGCCGAGAACCGAAGCTATTCGCGGCAAATTCCGAGTCGCCGTAGCGAGCCTGGTAGCGAATTGCCTCACGACGATAGTTCTCCCAAGCTGACCTAACTCGCTCGAAGTCCGAACGTGACTCGGCGACTGCACCCTGTGGTGCAACAAGCTCTGGACGCGGCGGAAATGCTTCGAAATCCCCCACAGGTCCGAAGCGATCCGCACGTGCCACCGGTGGGCTTGGTCGCAAATGCGTCCTGGGGACCCAACTGCTCCCACCTTCTACCGAGCTATTTGCCAAGTCATGTCGACTCGATGTGTTCGGACGAAACTGACTTCGAGTGTAGTTTGGACGTGACGACCGGAAGACTTCTTGAGCGTTCGCACCAGTCGTCAGCAACGCCACCACGCCGAGCGCGAATGCGAACCTGTGCAGCGGCGTCTTCGATTTTCTTATTGTTGGACTGCCTCGCCAGGCAACCCGTCCTGCTTTCGTGTTCATAAGATCTCCATAATGTAAAGGATTAGTGGAGGCTGACACGAACGTATCAACCTTACGATGTGTGACACCTCTCCTTACGCAATCCAAATGCCAAGAGATCAGCATGCACTCCAGCGATTCCAAAGTCGCGTTTGTGAGCGAGTTTCCTGCTACGTATCTCGCAATAACTGGCAGCGATCGGCAAACTTTACCAAAGCGAAAAAGTCGGCCCGACGCTAGCGAAATCAAGATGTTCGCAAGCGTGATCTTTGTGATCACGGTTCCGGCAATCTTGTTGCGGGTGATCCTGTTGCCGGCAATTCACAGGACCACCGATGAAGTGGCATGAACCATCTACTTAGATTCGTCTCGCGCGGCGATCACGCATCGGATGGACGCCCCATCGGGAACCAGAATTACAGAAGCCGGTTGATCGAACCGTGAGGTTGCAGACGAGAGCTTTTTCAACAGCGACTCGGGCTGTACATCGACGCCACGAGTCTTGACCTCCGTCGCTCGCAATTTCGATTGCGTCAGGCGACGAATCAATTCCTTCTGATGAAACGAGAACGCGTCGAGAATGCGGAATCGCCGAAACAACAAGGAGTCGACACTCAAGTCGCTGACGAGGTAGTCGCTATCAAGAATCCGCGTTAGGGAAAACTGAAAAGCCAATGTATCCGTTAATCGCGCGGCCAGCACCGACGCACGTGGTTCGTAGAAATAACGTCCGGCTTCCAAGCCAGCTTCGCAACTCAACACCTTCGGCGTCATTGCAGTACTGGGCTCGACGATTTGCTCGAATGGCTGCCCGTCCTCGTACTGCTTGCCCGATATCCAAGTCGCCGTTCGGTGGCCGGGGTGGCGAGCAAGCTCACCCAGCCAAACGACCAACTGCCGACACTCGTGGTGGCAACCAATCCATTCCAGCTCGGCACCTTGTTCCAACAACCGAATTGCGTCCGCCGCAGGCGACAATTTAATCGCACCGGCCGACGGCAGCCCTGACAACGCCAGAAATTCATCTAGGGGTGGCTCGCATGCATTGGGCGAACTCTTACGCCTCCCATCCACGCGTCGGTCTGGATCTAAGTGCCATGCGTCGAATGCCCCAAAATCCATCCTGCGTACGTCCGTCATTTCTTTTTCAACCGAACAGCCGTGCACTCCCACGTTGGCTTCTGCAAACCGAATAGCGGCCCCAGAAAGATCGACAATGCAGAGCCTATCGGCCTGCCGAGCTAGCCAGATCGCATCCCCACCAATGCCGCAACAAAGATCCACGACCTTGCAACCGCGAAACCGAGCGGCCTTATAGGAAGCCAACGCTTGTGAAGAAGACTGCTCGTACCCAACCTGTGTGAAGAACATCTCGTCAGCTTTGGCAAACTTTGCTCGACCACGAGAGCGCAATTCGTGCAGCTTGCTAAGCGCACCCGCCTGATCCGGCGTAAACTTCTTTCTGAACGCCATCGTAAGTTTGTACGGATCGTCCCCAATATCTTGGACGCCACGCAGGGCTTCGTCCGCATATTCGATGAGCCAGCGAGCCAATTCCTCTGACGATGCTCTCACCGGCTCGCTGTTTCTTGACATCGCCAACTCAAACTTTCAAAGCGTAACGTGCGTTCAACCATCCCAGCACGCGAAATCACTTGCCAACGTATTATCCGAACAGCGACAATGAGGAGATGTCAGACCAGAACCAACAGCTTGGCGTGTTCCTGCATCTTGCTCAGGCGAGTCTCCGTCGCCGTCGTCCGCTAGTGCGAGATCGTTTGTTCGTCCTCTGCAGTGTGCTGGCCGCAAACCTTCAGCTTCGCAGTTTAGCGGAGTATTGTCGTACGGAAATCCTTCAGCACAATCCGCAACATATGATTGGGCGGTGGCCAACGGTTGAGCAGGCATTGCTGGACGAAGAATTTCTTCAGTTCTTGCGACGTGTACGCAGCGAGTATCCGATCGAGCGTGCCGAGATGCTGCTTGATTCTTTGGGTATCGAAATTACGAACGAACGTGCCGCGTACTACTCCACCAACGAGTGGGCGGCTGCCATCCTGAACTTACCTGCGAACGTATTGACCGACCAAAGCGTCGCACCTTCCTCAGACGAAATTGTCGATGGAACTGGAGCAGACGGTGTTACAGAATCTGAAGACAACGAGCGAACTGAAGGCAGCGACGGATCTGATGGCAGTGAGCCAACTGATGGCGGCGAGCGAGGCGAGGACGGTTCAGACAATGATCGTCCCGATACCGATCTCCTAGACGGCCCCGAGTCGACAGACGACCCTTCTGATACCTAGGCGGTAAGGCACGACGCTTTCCCGAGGCATGCGTTACAGATTGCCAAATAGGCCACGAGTTTGCATTGGGCAATCTATGGGCATTAGGCGAATCATGGTGAAAA
>CAYQMZ010000026.1:13866-23015 GCA_964418725.1 uncultured Pirellulaceae bacterium | reverse complement strand
CTCGGAAGAAAGACCGCTGCAGCTAAGCAAATTGGCTACGAGCGGGCGGCTTGTCCATCTTCGGCAGATTCGGTCGGCGCGCAACTAACAGCGGTGTTCCTTACTCAGTGATTGCACTGATACCACAGGACGGTCGGCGGCCAGAAATGTGAAGTCAGCCGCAAGGCTCGCTCGACTTAATCGACCCGTATCTCCATCCCCGCCTCTTCCGTGCCTGTCGTGAAACGGTGAAGGACGCTGGCCCATAGCCTCTTTCATGACTTGGGCCATCACTTCATCGCAGCATTTACGGGCCCAACCGCCGTCTGGAAATCCGCCTGATGTGTCCTCATCCGGACAGTCCGGACAGCTGGGGCCTTGCATTACACCGTCGAGCGTAGAACGTTAGAATTGCTAAGTCACGTATAGTTGTGTTTCTTTTCGCTGGGTTGAGTGTGACTGGGCCTGATCCGACGATTCACCCTAGACTTGAAGAAACGAGTTGAGCGGCGTGCAAAGGATCATTCAGTCGTGCTGTTCCTCGGCTACGATCGGAGGTGCTTCTCCAGTGAGCTTGTACGGGTCTATTAGGTAATACTTGAGCGTGTCCCCGCCGCGTCCCGTAAATAGCAGGTGAATGTTGCCGTTTGGTCCCTGAAAAATCGTTGGGTCGGCGTTCTCTCCGTCGTCGCGATCCGTTGGAATCTCTTCGCCTGAAATCGCACTAGGATTTTTTCGATTGAGTACGTTGAGTTTCAATACAGCCTCCCAGCGTCCCGTTGGATCCTTGGTGATTCCCACCAGCATGGCCTGTCGCGTCGTGCCGTGCTCTGATCCAGCAATGACGTGCCAGCCGTGAAGTGGACTTTTAGGATCAGCCCAGTTTAAGCTCATTGTGCTGATTCCATTGGTGGGATGGGGCTGCATGAACTCATCGCGTCGCGCCCATCTTGGCACCTATGTGTAGGAAGTGTGATTATCGAAGAGCGAAGTACGATCCTTCGCTCGCCTCCTTTACTCCTGGCACTAGCCATCCGTTTTGCGAAGTCTGCTTGAAAGATTGGACGATGGCGGCTTACGATTTCGCGCGGAGTGACGTTGCGGTCTGGGATCTTTCAACATCCTCTGCGATCAGCGGAGACTAAATCGCCGCGTGGATTGATTGGTTCGCTAGTCGCGAACGACGCGTTAGGTGAAATAAAGCAAGAAGGCCAACAGGGGCGAGGTACTGTGATCCTGGTTCCGGAACCGCCGCGGCTTCACTTGATGCTCCCCGTCCGAAGCTCGCGCTTAGGGCTGTGAAATCTCGAAAGGCGACCGAGCCATTGCCATCGAAGTCTCCCTCCTCCCATCCGCCAGCTTGACCGAAGTTTTTGCTAAGTACCAGGAAGTCATAGAACGTAACGCTTCCACTCAAATCGGTATCGCCGGGAATGGCATTAGCCAGCTCAAGCAGCACCTGTAGGTCGGCATCGTCCACTGTACCGTCTCGGACAAAATCAAACGGACCAATGATCTTGCTGGCGTACGAACCACCACGACTCTCGGCTGGTCGATTCCGCAGTCGAGTAGCCATGATTGTGATGTCGTTTGCGTCAATAATGCCATTGGCGTTCAAATCACCCGGTTCTGTCGAACGATAGGTCAGCCCGGCATCCTCCGGCATGAAGCCGTTCGGAAAGGCAGTCCACTGATTGAACTCCGTTGTCGCGTCGAAAATGAAGTTGCTTAAGTCAACATCGGTCAAAACTGCATTTTGCAGTTTTGCGCCAGTGACGTTGACCTGAGTGTTTTCAGCTATGTTCACTTCCTCCAGATCGGCGCCCACAAGGTTGGCATACTCAAAACCGGGGGATGACAGATCAGCACCGTAGAGTGTGGCGTAAGACAAATTGGCTCCTTCAAAATTCGTGTTCATCAACTCCGTGTTGGACATTTTTGCGAAAGCAAGATTTGCTCTGTTGAAGTTCGCGCCGGAGAAGTCAGTCCGAATTAAATCTGAACGCACCAGTTGTGCATTGCTGAAATCGGCGTCACGCGAACTCGAATTAACAATAAAAGCATCGGTAAGATCCTGATTCGAGAAGTCCCATCCGTCGACGATAGCTGGGTTCAAAAAAATCGAAGATCCCTCGGCAACAATTCGAATTTCACGCAGGTCGCCAGCCTGATAGTTTGCAGTCGAGTAAAACTGCTCGGGACTAAGTGTCGGCCCAGCGAACGTAGCTCTATGGATGATAGCGTTTGAGAAGTCGACGTTTGCATAATCAGGGTTACCGAATTTTCCACAGGGCGTCTCGCCGGCCAAACATCCCCTAAATGTATCGCCGAAACGAGCGTTGGTGAAATTCGAACCACTAAAGTCACTACCAGCAATGAGTGCGCTCAGCCGTGCGTTGCTCAAGTCCCTTTCGCTCCAATTTGTGTTCGAGAAATCACCGGCAATATGAATGTTCTTGAGTTGCGAGTTTGTCCAATTCGCTCCAACGAAATCTCCAGTGAGTCCAGCATTTCGCAGGTCTGCATTCGAGAAGTCTGCGTCTCGAAAATCATCCACCAAGAAAGCAGCGTGAAGATTCTGTCCGCTTAAATCCCAGGTTTCGCCTTCAGGCAGCGATGGAGGACGCATCGATACTCCGTACAGATCTTGGTTTTGGTAACTTGCCGTGGAGTAGATTTGTTCTCTGGAAATTCCACCCAGGTTCGCCTGTCGAATATTGGCGTTCGAAAAATTTGCACCCGTTAACGTCGACTGTACGAGGCGAGCGTATTGAAGGTTGGTACCGACAAGTGAGGCGTTCCTTAGACTTGCGTTGCCCGCATCAAGGTTTTCAAGATCTAATCCGCTCAGATCGACGCCAGTGCTCAACCTGATTGATTCGGTGCCAGGAATCGGCCGATCGAACGTATCGTACAATGTGGCCATCGCGGTCGATGTCAAACACGCAATAGTTAGGAAGTAAGAGCCCGTCTGCCAGAATACAAGTCGTAAATTCATTACTATTCCTTGGGAGAAAGAGTCAGATCGGTATGCCTGTTACGGCCATTCTTTCGTACGAGTGCCGACAAGACCAACAGGGACCAAGCAAGCACACTGGTTGCCGGTTCGGGTACGGAATGAGCTTCAGCAACTTCGCCCTCGAAGTTGGCCGAGATCACCAAGAAGTCGGTGAACTCGACTCGTCCATCGCAGTCTGCATCACCTGCGAGTGGATCGGAAGTCTCGTTACCGAAGTTGCTGGCGAACTTCAGAAAGTCGCTGAAGTTAGTCACGTCATCGCCGTTGAAATCTCCCGAAATAGTTGCGGCACACACCGCTGGCAAAAAGTTGACGTCGAAGTCATTCAACAGCGACGTCGTTACGTTCAACTCAGTCCCATCAGACAGAGTTCCGGTGATAATGGTGTTGAGAAGCGCACCTCCCAGCTCCTGAGTCGTTTCAGAGCGTAGATCATCACCGTAAAAGTTGACTACGGAGTCACCAGCAAGCGTTAAAGAGTTCAGAGAACCTCCGGTAACGTTGACTCTGGCTCTTTCATTGATGAACAAGCTTTCCAGCGATCCAGCTTGCAGATTGAGCGTTCCGCCGAAGCCGACATTGACTGAACGGATTCCGTCACCCAGGACGTTTAAAGTTGATCCCCGATTTGGGAGCTCTGTGAAAGCGCCGTCACTGCCTCCCATCGACAAACCGAGCGGAACCTCTCCATCGAAGAAGTCAAGCGTTGCATCGTCACGGAGGACGATGACACCCTCGAACTCTCCTCCACGGATGACCGACTTGCTCTGACCCGACAGGCGAAGCGATCGAGTTTCACCACCGAGTATCGTCGCCTCGGAGGAATTAAGAACCTGAATGATGCCTACTTTTCCGTCTTCTAAGGAAATACCTCCGTCCGCCACATCCAATACGAGGATGTCAGCGCCGCTCCTGATCGCAACTTCGGCTCCGTCATTCAATGAGACGACTTTTACCTCCGAGTTTATCTCGTGCTGACCGCCTTCGAACGTTGTGATGTCGGGAACGTCTTGCGAAGCGGCGACGGAACACAAAATCAAATTCAACAGCAACGCGAATCTACGCATCCCCCAATCTCCTTTGCTAGATTGATTAGCTGTGTGTTTCTCCTTGGGCCGAACACAGATTGTTGATCGAATGCCTGCGAGCAGACTGAACAAAACCCAGTACAGCGAACTCGGTTCAGGCACACTAACCACGGCAGCCGCATTGGTCGTTTTGCCAAAGTTGGCACTTAGCTTCGTGAAGTCGGGAAAGTTAATTGTGCCATTGCCATCGAAATCTCCGTCGGCCCAACCACCACGACGGCGATAGTTTTTACTGAGCGCAAGGAAGTCGGCGAAATCAATCTTGCCGTTCAGGTCTGCATCGCCCGGAACCGCATCTGCAAGTCGTAGTAACGCGTCCATATCGTCCATCGTCACCGAATCGTCGCCCGAGATGTCCCATAACGGTTCCAGCCACGCGTCCGGCTCTGATGCTTCCTTCTTCAATACATCGACGAGTTTAAGCAGGGACTCAGGCGTATCGAACCCAAGTGTCCGTGTAATCTGAGTTCCCGCAATGTTTGCAGGAACGGCCTGAGACTCATCGTTGACAAGAACCGTTGTTGCGCCTCGGAGATCCTTAAACAGCCAATACCGATCCGTCACGTTTTCTTGAAGGGTCCATCGATCGGGTGTTTGTCGTAGCCGTGCAGCCAACACATCAATGTCGGCTGCGTCGATCCTTCCACTCGCATCAAAGTCACCAGCAATCGTTTCGATTCTTGTAAGCCCAGCAGCGACCGGGTCGAAACCGCTTGGAAATACGGTCCACTCGTTAAATTCCGTCGTCGAGTCAAAAACAACGCCCTCAAGGTCGGCGAATTCCAGGCTTGCGTTTTGAAGCCTGGCACCGGTGAAGTCAGTCTCACGTAGTGCTGCATGGCGTAAGTCTGCTCCAGCGAGGTCTGCGCTCGTAAAGCTGGAATCAGATATCTCGCTTCCCAGAAGGTTTCCTCGCAATAGTCGACTTCCCGCGAAATTCGATTCAGATATCGACGTGGTTGGAATGATGACGATACCACCGAAGTTCTCCTCACTCCCCAACTGGACGAATGACATATCAGCGTTCTCGAAGTCGGCTCCGGTCACATTTGCCCCTCCAAGCCGTGAGCGATGCAGTGTTGCTTCGCGTAGGTTGGCCTCGCGTAAGTCAGCAAGATTGAATTTCACATCAGATAAGTTTTGGTTCGAAAGATTCCATCCAGATAGATCGAATGCAATTCCGACAATGCCATCACCGAACGACCGCTCAAATTCGATACCCCGAAGATCTCCCGCTCTGTAATTCGCGGTGGAATACACCTGTTCCTCGGAAAGACTGCCGCCTTGCAATTTCGCAAGATTGATGTTGGCGCCGTTGAAATCAGCCTGTTCGAAGTCACCACTCCGAAAAGTAGCTTCTGTAAAGTTGGCATTCGCAAAGTCCGAGTTGGGGAAGTTTCCAACAAGCAGAGCCGACTGGAAATTCAACCCACGAAAATCAGTGTCGGGAAACTCGCCCCCGAGCCTGGCATATCGCAAATTGGAGTTAGTCCAATTCGCAAGTCCGTAGTTACCGGAGAATCTTGTACGCACGAGGTTTGCGTTCTCGAAGTTGGCACCTCTAAAATCGCCGCTTAAACCCGCGTTGTCTAAGTCCTGCCCACTGAAATCCCAAATGGCACCAGGTTCGACCATAGGATTGAAAAGTTGAATCGCCCTGAGATTCTGATTTTTGTAGTTCGCAGTTGCATAAAGCTGCGTTGGGCTGAGATTATCGAAGTAGGCTGAATTGACGACGGCGTCTTCAAAGTTGGCCCCTGTGAGATTCGTTCGAGCGAATTCGGCACCAGTAAGAACAGTCCCTTCGAACGATGCATCGGACAACTGCTGGTCTACTGCCGCAAGACCAAACAGATTAAGTCCACTGAGGTCTGCACCGGGAAAGAGAGTGAGCTCTTCAGTGCCCGGAATAACACGTCCATTGCCGTTTATCAATTCGGCGTGTGTGGCGGTACCAAAAAGCAAGAAGATATTCAACAAGGTCGCTATTGGACGCAGGCTAAGAGCCCTTGTAGCTGTTCGTCCCATCGAGGTGCTCCAGGAAAGCGTGTGTATTCGGTGAACGACAGCTACAAGTGTAGCCAGTTGCGTCTTCGAAGGCAAAGCAGTTAGATTCGTCGAACCCAAGTCAACTCCAAGTGTTTTCACCCAGTGAGAGAAGCAATTCTCTCGGTAGGAGCATCAATGATATACGGAAATCGAGTCCCGATGCGGGGCAGCGACTCAGGCGAAGCGCCCGTTTTGAATTGTATGGAGAGTGAATCCAATACGATCCGAGGCTCTCGCTTACAATTAGCTACAAACGTAGTTGACCGCCGGAGGGGGCAACTACTATGATGTCGGACCGAACCATAGAAAGTGGGTGCGTATTTAAGATTCCGTATCTTACGCAGTCCCGGAAATTTAATTCTGTGTCGAGGAAACCTGCAGAGGACCGCGATCGCGCTGTGTCTACCAGCGTCTAAAGTTGATTTGAAATTCGTCAAAAGAGGTAGCTAGTCATGTCGCGTCTACCATTCTTCATGCTGTTCATCTTAGGCGATCTTGTCGCGTGCGGCTCGTACGCTACGGCAGATCTGTTTACGACGTCTGGGAACAGAATTCCCGGGACCGAAGGCATAACCCTACGATCTCGAGTTGACTTAAGTGGATTGGATTTGAAAGGACTCGAAGCCAATCGAAAGACTCTAGTTGACGCGTCGTTCGCGAACTCCAATTTAGACCTCGCGAATTTCTCGCAGTCGAATCTTCAGGGGGCGGACTTTTCGGGCGCGACGATCCGTGGAGCTGGGATCGGCAGGATTTCGCGAGAACAGTTGTATTCCACCGACAGCTATCAAACCGGAGATCTGTACGGCATTTCGATGTCTCCACCTTCGATACCGCAAGATGAGCGCTGGGATTTTACAAACAAGAATCTGCATGCGGCCGGTTTAGCAGGAGATTTTCCGAATGCCGACTTTACTGGCTCCGATCTAAGAAGCGCAAGGCTGGGTGGAGACTTCAGGGGAGCCATCTGGACCGATTCGCAGCTGAAGAACGCTTCGTTCGGTGGCGTTTTCACTGGGACAGATTTTAGCGATCGGGAACTCAGCAACACGCACTTCGGGGGTTCTTGGGACGATGTTGACTTCAGCAATTCGAATCTAACCAATGCTGAATTCCGAAACGGGGCGAAGTTCACCGGAGCGGACCTTTCCGGTGCGATAATTGACCGCGCACAGCTATACGGTCCCGGCCTCTCCGCCGAACAGTTTTACTCTACCGCAAGCTATCAGTCTGGTGACCTTCGAGATTTTTCATTCCTTCCTTGGGGAATCCTTTGGGGTAATTCATATGATCTGACCGGTTGGGACTTCTCGAATATGAATCTGACGGACGTAGGCATGCTTAAGGCCGATGGTAGCGACGCAAACTTCGAGAATGCAATGATGCATCGCGTGATATTAACAAGTTCCGAACTAACCAACGCTAACTTGGCCAGTGCGGACATGTCATTCGGTGACCTCTCCTACGCAGCTTTGGCAGGAGCGAACCTAGCGAACGCGACGTTGCTTTACGCTAACATCAATTACGCTGATATCTCATCAGCGAACCTAACGCACGCGAATTTGGTGGGTGCAAGGATCAGTGGCGTAGACACAAACGAAGCGACCAATCTGTCAGGCGCGAAGCTGCAAAACGCTTGGCTCGACCGCGCTGAACTATCTGCCCTGAATTCGATTGTTTTCGACGAAGCGACTGTGTTCAATCAATGGACGAAGTTTCCCGAAGGTTTCGATCCGATAGCCGCAGGACTGAGCTACGAGTTCACCGTTCATGGGGATCTCAATGCGAACGGCGAGTTGGACGCGAACGATATCAGCATTCTCGCCAGTCACCTGCGTGGAGTTCCAAGAAACGTGTATGAAGCGTTTGACCTTACCGAAGATGGCATCGTGAATAATGCTGACATGGTGGCAATGTTGGAACTTACCAACGCAATTCCGGGCGATGCCAATCTGGATGGCCAGGTAGGTTTTGATGACTTTCTTCGGCTAAGTGAGAGGTTTGGGCATGCCGGCGGCTGGGAGAATGGAGACTTCGATGGCAACGGAAAGATTGCGTTTCGCGATTTCACTGCGTTGAGTGCAAGGTTTGGCAATATGGAAAGCGGTCAAGTCACGTCCGTTCCCGAACCGCGTACAAATATCGTTTACTTTTTGGTGATTGCACTATTCGCGAAGTTGATGTGCCCTCGGTCTCGATCCAAAAAATGTAGAAGCGCCTCCGCAATGCTTAACTGAAATTCATTTAGACTGCGACAACGGTCTGAGACCCATTCTCCCGAAAGGAAGATTTGATGCAAAACTCTCTCAAACTACGTTTGGCGAGGTTAGAACTGTTGGAAGACAGACAGCTGCTATACGCGGCCGCCGCATTCGCCCAAGACGTGGATCGCTCTCCCTTCAATTTCTACGATGCTGTTGAACTGGGTGACGAGGTCTATTTTCCTGCGGAAGATGCGACCGGCGACGTAGAACTGTGGAAGAGCGATGGAACTGAAGCCGGAACGTTGCGTGTCAAAGATGTCGATGCCACCGATTCGTCGACTCCGCACGTGCTTGCAGCCACGGATTCGAAGGTCTTCTTTTCCGCCTACGAAACCCAACGTGGTCGAGAACTTTGGGCAACCGATGGCACGGAGGAAGGAACGCAATTGGTTGCGGACTTGCAGGTGGGCTCAGTGGGTTTCTTCGATAGTGAATTCGGTGAAAATTTGCTGCAAGTAACAGCAGTTGGAGAGCAGATCTATTTCGCAAACAACAGCGAGCTATGGATCAGCGACGGAACCGCAACAGGAACGACTTTGCTGCGCGACACTGGTGAGCGAATCCGGAACCTGACGACACTTAACGGCAAAGCGTACTTTCACTTAGACCGCGAACTGTGGGAGTCAGATGGCTCGACGGAAGGCACTAAGTCACTCGTTTCAATCGGAGACGAGGCTCTACCGTTTTTTACTGAGCTCGTAGCTTCCGGCGAGAGTCTTTATCTATCGTCCGGACAGTCGCTGATTCAGT
>CAYQMZ010000026.1:0-13856 GCA_964418725.1 uncultured Pirellulaceae bacterium | reverse complement strand
CGGGAGCAACGAATGAGCTACAGACGGATAATGGTTCGTATCCGGTCAACGTCGTCAAGCTAGGTGACAGCTTGATCGTTCATACGCGAGGTTCCAGCAATGAAGATTTCCTTTACAACGTCACTGGTGATCAGATAGACGAGCTCTATGCCTTCGGCTACAGCGGCCTCTCCAACCTAATCGTCTCTGGTGACGAAGTGGTATTCGAAGTTAGCAGACAACAGAGTGTGTGGGGTACTGACGGAACCGCGGCCGGCACGAGAAAGACGGGGGACATACCTACGGGGAGCAACGGTAGAGGCTTCTCCTCCAACGGCAAAGTCTATTCCAGTTTCAGGAGCGGAGGTATTGGTATCGAGCTATCCGTTTTAGACCTGGCAGCCGACCAGCGCACAATACTCGACATCAATCCCGGTCGGAGCAGCTCATACGCTGCGGTGATTCGAGGCGACTATGGCGGGGACACGCTACTTTGGACCGCCAACGCGGGACTCTGGGCTACAGACGGTACGTCAGTGGGAACGCGTTCGCTGAATACCGAGATAAGCGGACCTGGGAACCGCAACATTTCTAATGTGACTAATACCGATAACGGTATTGTCTTTCTGTCGCGAGCGATAGATGGAGACCGAACAGCCTGGAAATCAGACGGAATTCAATCCACGGCCTTAACCGCGGAAACACCACTCAAATTCGAACCCTGCATTGACGGCAGCCTCCTGGGCTGCGTGCGGCCCACGCCGACGTTCACGCAATTCAGAGACACTACTTACGTGTTGGCCAGCGAGCAGTCCAGCTTCAAGCGATTTGCATTATGGGAAGTTGATGATGTATCTGGCGAGATTCAGCGAGTGAGCACGCCGGAGGGCCTAAGGTTTGTAGGCGTTGACTACATCAAAGTTATCGGCGAACAGATGTATTTCGTGGCAACGACAGAAACCGGATTCCGCGAAGTATGGACGACGGATGGAACCACGGACGGCTGGCAGATGTTGCTGCAAGTTGAAGAAGACGGGAGCACAGAACTCGAACAGATCGTCGAACTCAACGGCGAAGCTTACTTCATCGAATCGCGATTTAGCGAAGGGCGAACGTTGTGGAAAACGGACGGCACGGTCGCAGGAACAGAACCAGTCGACGTCTTTCCGAATCCGCCACGCGTACCACGCTTCGACGTGCAGCTCTACGAAGCGAGTGATCAGCTATTCGCCATTGCTGAGGCCGAAAACGGAAACGTCGAGGTCTATCGTATCGACGGAAGCCCTGGTGGTGCAGTGCAGGTGGTTCCCGATGCGTTCGGAGGCATGCGACTTCTTCGTTTTTCCGCAGCTGTGTTCGGCAACGAATTGATTTTTCAGCGTGATACAGAAACTGGCGGTAGCGCAGAGCTTTGGATAACCGATGGCTCTTTGGAGGGTACCCGACATATTCTAGACGCGAGCGACGACGGAATCCGTTTCATCGGTAGTGCCGCGGATCAATTCTACTTCGCATTAGACAATGAGAGTTTGTGGGTCACCGACGGAACCAAAGCAGGTACGACGTCCATCTCAGATGTAGCGATCAACAGTTGGGATTTAGCCAGCTACGCGACAGACGATGGAATCTTCTTCGCTGGAACCTCAGACGAGTCAGGCTCGGAACTCTGGTTTAGCGACGGCACGGCAGAGGGCACACATGAATTCGCCGACATTCTACCCGGTCCACTTGGATCAGAACCGTCTAGCATTACCAGCGTCGATGGCATGTTGCTGGTCGGTGTCAATGATGATGGCTTCGGCGGTGGCGTAGTAGAAATTCCGCTGCTGGAGAAGTCCCCAATGCCAGGTGACGCAGACGGAAACGGGGCTGTTGAGTTCGCAGACTTCCTCATCCTGTCTTCGAACTTCGGCAAAAATGCCGACGCCGCTTTCGCTGACGGTGATTTCAACGAAGATGGCAAAGTCAACTTCAACGACTTCTTGTTACTCTCGACAAACTTCGGTCGATAGCTGGTCTGAAATCTTTGATCCATCGCTTGCATAAGCCCTCACAGCAAGAGGACCTTGGCACCCACCCTAAACTGTGATGCAAATAACCTTCATTGGGTTTAGTCTTACTACGTTAATCATGACGACGAAAACGAAATGGTCGAAGTGCAAAGGACAACGTCAGGGTAAGTCGGTATCGATTCGGCCTTTTACATCGTTGCAGTGAATGATCACCATGTCATCGGCGGCGGGGCCTTTCATTGCTGAGTGCGATGTAAATTCAGCAATACGCACATCTGTGGCATGGCGACAGAACAGGATTCGCGCGGGCAGAACACCGAACATTGTCGCCTCAGGATACGCATCCGTTTGCTCAGCAACGGTCTCCGGATCGCGTTTGGTGCCGGAGCCAATCCGATTCAAGCGAATTTTGCTCAACCGCAGTGATGCGATTTTCGCTTCAGCGATGCCGCTCGCAACTATTGGCATCGAGCAAGCTTTCACTGTGACGTCGCGAACGCTGATACCTTTAATTGAGCCGGGGCGAGGATTAGTCTAGTCGTACATTGCCCTTTGCCACGATTGCCTAGCTGGACAGCGCCAGGTTTGTGTCTGATTTCGGGATAATGGATCTTATTTTGTCGGGGTCAATTCCCATTTCCCGTAGTCTTTTATTTCGGGTCTTGTGATGTGACGTTGCGGCTTGCGCGTTTCGTCGAGCGTGATACGTTTGCCGCTCTGCTTCGTCCTGGAATCGTTGCTTGCGATATCGCGATGGTAAGTCCATCGACTGCAGCATGACGTTCGCGGCGCGACGTACTCCAGCGTCAACAGCTCTCCGTTAAACATGTCTTCGGAGGGCGAAAGACGCTGACGAACTCGGGCGCAGAACAGCTGACTCAGGATCGTCACGTAGAGGTGACGGTGGATTGTTCGCCAACCGCGACATTCGAAGTGATCCATTCCGAGTTCTTCTTTCGCTTCACGAAAACAGACTTCGATTGGCCACCGACCAAAGGCGACTCGCAATAACTTGCCGAGCGACCAACCATCACGTCCGGGCACCCGGTTGGCAAGAAAGTACTTCGTCTCTCCCGTCAGAACGTTGCGTGCAACGATCAACGTCCCCTGTTTGCTGACGAGGCTTTGCGTATGTGTCTTTCGCCAACAAACGTGCCAACGTACTTCCCAAACATCTGTTCCGCGATGCGAATCTTTGATGCGATAACGCAGCCATGGTTGCTCGCGGAATGCCGGTGAGTAGCTTGCCAGATTCTGTACTTTGCAAGGTTGCTTCTCGCGTTTGCGAAATCGTGGGTACTTGATCGGGCGGCCCGGGGGACGATTCTGAGGCGGCTTTTTCAGTACTTTCGGCTTCCTGAGCCAAACGTGCGCTGAAGGAGGAATCTCGACAACGTAAGCCTCATTGCGATCGTCGACACCGTCAAGAAAGTGTCCGTCTCGTCCGTAGTTTTCATCAGCGGTCCACGCCATCACCTGAATGCCGTTTGCTTTGGCGCGATCGATGAGATCTAACGCGATTTGCGATTTTGTCTGAAACACGATGTCATCAGGTATGTAGTTTTTTTCTCATAGCCAGATCCTCGGTCCACTCTTTGGGCAGATACAGTCGAGCGTCCAGCAAGCAGGCGAAACCCGGCGCGGAGTAAGCAAGCGCGACGTTGTTGATGCAGTTTTCGATCTTGCCGCGATTGCCGTTGTACTGACGCTTGACTCCGACCGTGTGCGAGCCATTCTTGGCCGTCCCGGTTTCGTCGATGCTGCCAATGGCTTCTTCGTGAGCATGTTCTATTGCGACGAGTTGCTGGCAGCGATCTCGCAACAGTTCTTCATCCCAAACGATCGATTCGAGGAATCGCTGCAAAGTTCGAGGTGCAACGTTTTGTTGCAGTGCAATCGCTTCGGCGTTCTTTCGCTGCAGGTCTGATAGCAAGCCGCGAACATAGACTGCAAGCAGCCGACGACCGGCCGGTCGTGCGAAACAATCCGCGAACCGAGCCAAAAACTGCACCAGTAACCTTCCGAGTTTGGCGATATCTTCAACAGACATGGGGCGACCTTCCCTGGTTTCCAATGTGGGAGCTTTATGCACATGGAAGGTCGTCCTGTTTTCTACTTCGACTCAAATCAGATAAGTCCTGCCCGCAACCTCACTTAAGCGTGCTGGCATCACACAAACCTGGCGCTGTCCAGCTAGTCTGATGAAGATAGGACAGCGGACGAGTTCCATGTCGATCCGCTCAGCGACGATACTAGAAATGTTTGCCCCGTCTACAGACGTAATCGTTAATCCGCCAATCGGCCCGATTCCCGGAATCGCGGCGGAAACCTTGCAGTCTCGAAACGTGACGTCGGATATGTCAAATTGAGTTTCCGTGCCAATCTTGAATCCGTTCGTAGGGCTGCGAGCAATGCACCGTTCAAACGTAACGTTCTTTGCCGGTGATCGCACTCCGCGCTTGCCCGTCGTCTTCACGCAGTAAGCGTCGTCGCCAGCTGTCACGTCACAGTCAACAACATGAACATCAGACGACGAATCGATATCGATTCCGTCAGTGTACGGCCCGTATGGCAGATTCCGTATTCGCACACGTTGGATTTTCGCTCCGCAGCAACCCAGTAGATGGACGGTCCAGTGTTGCGAGTATTCCAATCGGATGTCCTCAAGCGACACATCGCGGCAGTTCACAAATTGCAACATGTGCGTGTAAGCAAGATTGCGGACCTCAACCGGATGTGTCACCGCTCCACTGCGTGCACCATCCCTCAGCCATGCCAGTACGCTGTCAAACCGAATCTGAAAACACCGGGAACCGTCGCCGACAATCTTACCGCGTCCGATAATACCGACATGGTCCGCGTCCTCTGCGAGAATCCACACGCCGCGGACGAACTCACTCCGATCACTGCTGCACTCCAGCACAGCGCCTTTTTCGATCTTCAGCGTCACGCCGGACTTGATATTGATTGATCCAGCAACGAACGTGCCGCCCTTTAGCGACACCGTCCCGCCGCCTGACTCTGAGCATTCGTCGATCGCTCGCTGAATCGCAGCCGTATCAGACTTACTGTCATCGGGAATCGCACCATAGCGTCTGGCGTCCAACGATTCTGCCCATGAGAAGCATGAGCAGCTCAAAAAGACAAGAATTGAAACAAGTTTGAACATGGTTGTCACCTTCAACTCTCGCATGATGCTGGTATCCACCCACATTTTAGTCCCAGCAGAAATTGTCGTTCCATACCTCGATGTCTTCTGATTATCAATGTATCGGGATCCAAGACGCGTATTTCCCAGACTACTGCATCGCCTTTTGCTCTTTGGCGACCTAATTAGTCGGCGATGTCGACGCCCACATTGTGCCAACCGTCCACTATTGTCAGGCTCGAGGAGAGACGTGGTGATGGACCAAACTTTCTATCACGATTTCAACCACCGGTCGTTTATAGCGCGACTATATCCGGTTGAAATTACTGAAGTTCGACAAGCGAATTTCGGAAAGAAAACCGCGAAACTGCACACAGGGAAAACGACCTTGGAAGATAGGCCAGCACGAGTTTTGCCAACTTGTTTACTGCAATCGTAAGTGGCGGGCGACGGCCCCGCGGCCCTTCACCGAATTGCCGCGACGATTCTGCCCCGTTGATTTTTCTTAAGGCTATTGTCAGGATGCTGTGCCAACTGGCAATGCACCCGCGTTTTTGTCGCAACGGGTGCGGTCAGAGTTGTTGCCCTACGGGGCTCGAAATCTGGCTCACAAGGCTACGATCGCGCGTCGCGTTTCGAAAAAAACAACGCAAAGTTCTTGCTATAGACCGCTGCGAGTTGCGCGGTCGTCTTCGATGCGTCGGATGCATCACCTTCGGCATCGAACGATTTTCGCTTAGAAGCATCGGTCTCTTTCAGCTTGAGAGACCGACGAGCTTACGCCAATTGCGCAACTTGCTGGTGTTTGTCCAACTTCCGCAAGTTGAAGCTTGGACTAACTCGCAGAGGTGTCCCTGATTGCAAGTAAGAACCGGACGAAAACTGACATTCGCGTCATTGTCTGAAACGGCGGGGATCGAACGGATCGAATCCGGATACCGGTGAACGTAACCGTGTTGCTGGTCAACAACTTACGGATTCCGCGTTTACGGTGTCAGGAAATGGTCAGGAAGCTGGAGGCACAACTTGGCTTGATTTGACATCAGTTGACATCCAACTGCGGATCATCATTGACTGTTGGCATCTTCTGTGTGACGAAGAGAGGCAACGAATGGCAGGTATGTGCAGAGCCAGCGATACCGGCAAAATTACTGAATAGGTTTCTGGTATGCATGCCAGCTACAGCTTTCATCTGGCGCGAAGCAGCTATTGCGTCATTCCACGTCGTTGTAACTCGGTCAACACGGTTTCAACGATGCGAGATACCTGAGCGTCATCTACGTCACGAATCGCACATCCTCCAACTGGTTCATCCACAAATCCTTCTTCGGCAAGAAGGCATTGCAGTTGGCGACTAAGCTTCGCTAAATCTCGTTGTTGGCATTGCGACTGAGGCTGACGACCTGCTCCAGTTTCGAAGCCACGCAATCCCAGAGCCGCTCGGAATCCTTCAGGGAATTCCGCGGAATAGAGCATTGCATCAAACAATGGCAGCAGACCAAACTGAATCTTCCTAGCTTCCTCCCAACGTCCGGCTTGCGAAAGATCGAAGAGCTTTCGTGTGAGCTCCGGCACAATTCCGCTGGTCGCGTTGGTGCCCCCGTCCGCTCCGATCAGCAACATCGGAACGAGTACCGCTTCCCATCCAGTAAGGAAACAGAATTCCGGCCGACTCGGTCGCACGGCAGCAATCATTCGCATCATGTTCGCCACGTCACCCGACGAATCCTTGATCGCCATAATCCGGGGACACTCGTCCGCGAGACGTTGTACGGTCTGCACGTCGATCAGCGAAGCGAACATTGGAATGTTGTAGAGAGTGATGTCGATGGGCGAGTTGTCGGCAATCTCTTTGAAATACGCGAAGACGCCGGGCGGAGTGAGCTTGTAGTAGAATGGTGCCACGATCGCGACAGCGCGAACGCCAAGTTCATGGTAGTACTCACAGGCGGCGATCGTTTCCTTCGGATTCGCCTCAGCTGCTCCTGCGAGGATAGGCACTCGTCCAGCCGTTTGATCGGCGATGATGGCGACAATGCGTTTCCGTTCGTCGAACGTGAATCGAGTGAACTCGCCAGTCGAACCGTTCGGGTAAAGTCCGTGGACTCCTTTTGCGATCAACCAGTCTACGTAACGGCGAAGTTCCGGCTCGTTGATGTCGCCGCGACTGTCGAGCGGCACCAAGTTCGGAGTGAAGATGCCTTGAATTGGATCGTTTAACTGAGTCATTTGAATTTCTTAGTTCATCGGAAAGACCGTGGCTGCTATCAACGTTACGACAAAGCCCGTCAGTCCCAACACTGCTGTCAGGATGCTCCATGTCTTGAGTGTTTGCATCGTCGTTAGCTCGCTCATCTTCGAGTAGATCCAGAATCCGCTGTTGTTCATCCAATCCCCGACAAGCGATCCACTACCGATGGCCGTGGCCAAGTAAACGATGTGGAACCCCAGCTGCTCGGACGTAAAACCCATCGCCGCGAAAATGGACGAAGTCGTAATCATCGAGACCGTTCCTGATCCTTGAGCAAATTTCATCAGAGATGCAACACCGAAAGCGGCCAACAAAATCGTGATTCCAGTGGTCGAATTGCTTTCCGAAAGAAGCGATTGGACAGTCTCCTGAATCCCGGCGATGGCGAGCATTTTGCCAAACGCGCCTCCAGCCGCCGTAATCAAGATGACCATGCCGCCACCCATTAAGGCCTGTTCGATCGGGCCGGACATACGCTCAAGCGACTCCTGGCGGTAACGAACAACCAGGTAGATCGATACGGCAGCCGAAAGCAATAACGCAAAGTTCGGATTGCCAAGGTCCGACACTATCCGCAACAGGCCTTCCGTTTCTCCATTGGGCGAAAGCGTCGCGTTCGCGAGCGTGTTTGCCGCGATCAAAACGACCGGAAGCACAATCGGCAGCAGCGAAGCCCAAAGCGGAGGAAGCTCATCATCTTCCAACTGAAACGCTGGAGTATCGGAGAAGCTGGGTGGCACATTGCCATCTTGCCACCGGTTCAAGAGCCAGCAAACCGCAAGTCCCACAAGCGACATGGGGATACCAACGAGGACGCCCGCAAAGATCATCACGCCAAGGTCGATCCCGAAGTTGTCGGCCATCGCAAGCGGCCCGGGCGTCGGCGGAACCATGCTGTGCGTCACCGCTCCACCAGCGACGATCGCCGTGATATAGAGAACGTAGTTTCGCCGATTTGACTGCCACATCGAACGGGCGATCGGGATCAGGAGGTAGAAGACGGTATCAAAAAACACCGGCACTGAAAGGACGAATCCGCTGCCCATCAGTGCAAAAGGCGCCTGACGCTCACCGACGATAGCCAACAGAGAACGCACGATTCGATCCGCCGCACCGCTTTGAACAAGGCAGTGCCCAATGACGGCGGCCATTGCAATGACGATTCCGATTCCACCAACCGCTCCACCAAACGCCTGAGCGACGCGGGATATCTTTTCGGTACCCGGCGATAACAGGCTTACGACGATCGCGCCCGTGATGAGGGCAAAGAACGCATTAATGCGCACGGCCATGATCAGGCCAATAACCAAAGCCATTCCAATGAGCAGGACGAATAGCGGGTACCAACTCATGAATCACCTCGCTCGGAAATCACGGCCTTATTGACCAGGATGTCCCAGCGACTAGCCTCTTTCGATTCGATCCAGTCCGATGCCTTCGCGAAAAAGTCTTCCAGGTAGTCCGCCTTGCTGTGCAACTCAAATGCCTCGCGGTCTTCGTACAGCTCGTAAAGAAACACACGTGAGAGATTGTTGCTATCGAAACCGATATCAAATCTTCGGCAGCCTACTTCTCGCTCGAACGTTCGCGCGGCATGCTCTTTGATTAAGGTGCGGAATGAGTCGACATGCTCTTGTTTGATCGTGAAAACCACGGACACTGCATACATAGTTGTTCTCTCAATTGCTTGGATTATTCGAAGTTCGAGGCATTGCCCAGTTCCTGGCAATCTCTTTGGGGATTTAGCCTACAACGCACTATCGAATTCAATTTCATAGATATTGCCATCAAAGCCAACGAGATAGAGCTCGCCATCAGCGTCGACGCCAAACGATGACATCGCGCAAGGCGACCGCCCCAACTCCATCACCTTGAGTAGCTTGCGATCTGTCTGTCGTACTCCCCAGACACGTCGCGACTCAAAGTCACCGAAGACATACATGCCTTGGAACTTTGGATATCGTGACCCGCGGTAAACGTGTCCGCCGGTGACCGATGCGCCCAGACTATGCGAATAGGCAAAAACCGGCGGCGTGAAAACAGCGTCGTCGGGTTTGTATTCATCTGAGAATGGGTCGAAACCTTCGATCCCATTCCAACCGTGGTTCTCGCCGCGTCGAACGATAGCGACTTCCTCGAAGTCCACCTGTCCGACATCGCCAACCCACAAATCTCCGTTTTCTGAGTCGAAGCTGAATCGCCACGGCTCGCGAAATCCCGTTGCCCAGAGTTCCGTTCGAATCTTCTCATCGTCTTTGGCGAGTTTCACGTACGGATTGTCCGCCGGAATCCCATACGGCAAGTCGTCCGACTTTGAATCGACATCGATTCTGAGCATCGAACCGAGGAAATGACGCAAGCTTTGGCCGCGTCCGTTGGGATCTTTCTGCGGGCCGCCGTCACCAAACGCAATGTAAAGAAAACCGTCGGGACCGAATCGAATGCATCCGCCGTTATGGTTTCCGGCTGGTTGATCGACGTGAAACAAGCGTCGCGATTTCGCTCCGGAATCGCTCAGTCGATCTTCTGACGCTTGCCGTTCGATTACGAAGGTTCGCAGTTTGCCCGTGTCACGGTTTTCGTGCTTGAGAAAGTAGCGGCCATTCGAAACATAGTCTGGGTGGAAGGCGATCGACATCAGCCCCTCGTTGGGCCCCTTGCTCACTTCGCTCTTCAAGTCGAGGAAGAGTTCTTTGCGGTCACCTTCGTCGCTTTTAAATAGACGCCAGACCTTCGCCTTTTGGTGTTCAAGGATCACGAATTGATTCTTTTGGCCGGGAATCGCCTCGAACCAAACCGGGCGTTCAAAGCTGATCTTTTTGTCGTGAAACGGCACGAACTTTACGGGCTGGCTGAGCTTTGGAATGTCGACTTCAGTATCACGAGCAGACAGCCCCTTACGCCGTGTCGTTCGGAGCGATTCGATGAACGCCACAAGATCCGATAGCTGTTCTCGCGAAATCTCTTTGATCAAGTCGTCGGGCATCAACGAGGTCGTACTCACGCTTTGCTCTTCGACCTCTCCTTTCGCAATGGTGATCGTTTCGCCTTCAGGGTCCCAAATCGTGTAGTTCTCATCAGTAACCTTGCGGAGGTTCCCGGACAAAACGCGACCGTCTGCCATCACAAAGTTCGTGGTTTCAAAGCCCGGACGAATCGTGAAGCTCGGATCGATAATGTGTCGAACAAGATCGGCTCGCGAGAACTTGTCGGCGATCCCACGAAGATTCGGAGCCATCTTCTCTTCGCCATCGACCGCGTGACACCTCAAGCAAGTCAGGCCATCCTTCTTTTCGAGCATCTCCTTGCCCACAACCGCGTCGCCATAATGCCGAACGACATATTTTACGTAGCCGTTGATCTTCTTTTCACGGTCGTCATCTTTTGCGATTGCATTGTTGGACCCGCGACCGACTAGCCCGAGCGCAAGAATCACGATTAGGTAAGGACAGCTTCGAGGGATGAACATTGTCGGCGGCAGCCTGTTTCGGGGGTGAACGAACGTGGAAACGCGGCTTTTAGCTTTGCTCCTGACTAAAGACGCTTTGGTAGCCGGTGTTTATTCATAAAACTTCGAATTCTTGAATAAACCCCGGGCAGTCGAACGTCTTATGGGTGCAGAACGTTATGACAATACGCTCCCGAAATGGTTACAAGATGAAACGCCATGCCTTACTGTACCTCGCCGTCTTCCTTGGCGGTGCTGTCGTTGCGCTGGCGGCCGAAGAACCATTCCCCGCGGCCAAAGCGGCAGCGAGTGCCAAGGTTCCCGAGGGCTTTGACGTTACCGTTTTCGCAAGCGAACCGGATATCAAGCAGCCGATCGGTTTCTGTATGGACGATCGCGGACGACTTTGGGTTGCCGAGGCATACAGCTACCCCGTTCACAGCGACACAAGGGGAAAAGACAGAATCGTCATCTTGGAGGACACCGATGGCGACGGTAAGCACGACAAACGCAAAGTGTTCTACGAAGGCATGAACTACATCACCGGAATCGAATATGGTTTCGGCGGAGTGTGGGTGATGACGCCTCCGTACTTCTACTTTATTCCTGATCGAGATGGCGATGACGTGCCGGACGGATCGCCTGAGTTGCTGCTCGATGGTTTCGGGAATCATGACAACGCGCACAACATTGCGAACGGTTTCGCTTGGGGTCCAGACGGGTGGCTCTACGGAACACACGGTCGGACGAATTGGTCGATGATCGGTAGGCCCGGAGCGACTGAGAAAGAACGCGAACGATTTGACGGCGGAGTCTATCGTTATCATCCGACCCGTCACGTATGGGAACCGTACGCCGACGGCACAACGAATCCATGGGGCATTGATTGGAACGACTACGGACACTCGTTCGTGACGAACTGCGTCAATCCCCATCTCTTTCAGGTGATTCAGGGTGCTCACTACGAGCCATGGCGTGGTCGCAAGAGCAGCCAGTACGCCTACCAACGGATCGACACGATCGCAGACCATTTGCACTTCATTGGGCTGAGTAGTTTCAAGGTTGGCCGCGGTTCGGCAGAGGAAATGGAAGCCGGTGGAGGCCACGCTCACTGTGGCACGATGATCTATCTCGGCGACAACTTCCCAGAGGAGTACCGCAACTCGCTCTTCACGAACAACGTTCACGGGCGGCGAATCAACAACGACGTCCCAAAGCGTCATGGGTCAGGATACGAAGCATCGCATGCACCTGATCTCATGCGATCCACCGATCCGTGGTTCATGGGCGTGACGCTGGCTTATGGTCCTGCGGGCGAAGTTTACGTGAGTGACTGGTCCGACACGGGCGAGTGCCACAGCCGCAAAAACACTCGCCGCAAAACTGGTCGTATCTATCGAATTACCTACGGCGAGCAGCCAGCGTTGCCTCGCGTCGATCTGGCGAAGCAAAGCAACGCCGAGCTTACCGAACTGCAACTACATAAGAACGATTGGCTGGTACGACACGCTCGGCGATTGCTCTACGAACGCATGGCCGCCGGCGACGACATGTCGACCGTGCATCGTCAATTGCTCAGCATGTTCGAAGCGGAAACCAGCGTGCCGCGTAAGCTCCGAGCAATGTGGACACTGTATGTCACGGGAGGAGTTGACGACGCATTCTTGATCAATGCACTTTCGCATGAAAGCGAAGACGTCCGCTCGTGGGCCGTGACTTTGCTATGTGAAGACAAAATGCCATCGGACGCCGCGAAGGCTCGGTTTGTCGAGTTGGCTCAAAGCGGAAATTCCCCGCTGGTGCGACTTAGTTTGGCGAGTGCACTGCAGCGACTGAGTTTTCCCGAACGCTGGGAATTGGCAACTGCACTAGCAAGCCGACACGAAGATGAGAGCGACCAAAACCTACCGCTGATGATCTGGTACGGCTGCGAACCGCTGATCGAGGATGATCTCGCGAAGTTCGCATCGCTTAGGGCGAACGCCGCCATCTCAAGAGTCCGAATCAACGTCGCTCGTAGGATCGCTGACTCGAAGCAGGCGAATGAAGGACTCGAACTGCTTGCTCAACACCTTGCAAAACCTGTCGACGATGGCGTTTCACACAATCTCCTGTCAGGAGTCCTTGAAGGCGTAAAAGGCAAGCGAAAGTTGGCGATGCCGAACAGTTGGCGACGAGCGTTTGATCGATTGTCACGGTGCGATGACGCGAGGCTGCAAGATCAGATCGTCCGGCTAGCCGTTGTGTTCGACGATCAGAAAGCCTTGGGCAATTTGCGAAAGATCGCCAACGATGAAAGCAAACCAGTCGAACGCCGAAAGCTTGCGATCGATGCTTTGGTCGGTCAACGACTCAACGGGTTCGATTCAGATTTGCTTCGGCTGCTAAACGACAGTTCGCTACGAGCTCCAGCACTCCGAGGATTGGCTTCGTATAAAGCACCAAAGACGCCGTCGGCGATTCTTGAACGCTACAACACGATGAGCGAAAGCGACCGTCAGAATGCTCAGCTAACATTGGCGGCTCGTAAGCCATGGGCTAACGCACTGATCGATGCCATCGAAGCGAAACAGATCGACGCGAACGAACTCACCGCCTACAGCGTTCGACAGATCCGCTCGCTCGGCGATGGCAAGCTGAACGAAAGGTTGGGCAAGCATTGGGGCGGTCTTCGGGAAACACCGAAAGACAAAGCAAAGCAAATTGGCTCGATCAAGAAGTGGCTGAACGAGAAGAAGCTCGATCAAGCTGACACGCACAAAGGCAAGCATCTGTTCGAGAAGCACTGTGCAAGTTGCCATCAATTGTTCGGCGAGGGCGGCAAGATTGGTCCCGACATCACCGGGGCACAACGGCAAAACCTCGACTACATGCTGGAGAACATTGTTGATCCAAGTGCGGCGGTTGCCAAAGACTATCAGATGGAAACGCTGATTACGGCGGACGGTCGAGTGGTTACAGGCTTAGTCGCATCGGAAACGGAGACGACCATCACAGTCCAGACGGTCAACGAGAAGC
>CAYQMZ010000025.1:22605-23169 GCA_964418725.1 uncultured Pirellulaceae bacterium | reverse complement strand
TCAGCGGTGACCTGTCGACGATCTCGAACCTGGAAGTGGCGACTTCGCAATTCGGCGCTGCGGACGTGAGCGTCTTTGTTGGCCTCAACGGTCCTTACAAAACAGACGAGGACAATGACGGTACGCTCGAAACGACCAACGATGACGCGGTTGGTTTGTGGATGGAAGACGTGGACTTCGGGTTTGCTCAAATGGAGCCCACTCTTCCCGGGTTGTCGACTCTGTTTCCAAGCTTCCATGCGGTTAAGGCTGAGGCCGACGCTGTCGAATTCGTCGGCGGTGGCGACCTCTTCGAATTGGGTGCTCAGGATATCTCGATCACGGTGAACGATGGCTCGGAGTGGCCGGGCGGAATCGGTCCTGCTGTGATCGACTGGAGCAGCAGCTTTCCAGCCGAGACCACTGACGCTGATGCAGACAATGGCGGAGACACCGACGGCGACGGCAAGATTGATCCGGCTGGCTTCGAGGTGATCACGGGCGGTACACCGGTTTACATTGACTACGACGGTAACCAACGCATTGGAGCCAGCGTCGAAAATGCTCAGTTGAACATCGCTGACT
>CAYQMZ010000025.1:21138-22595 GCA_964418725.1 uncultured Pirellulaceae bacterium | reverse complement strand
AAAAAGGCCCCACGACGCGCGTGAATCTGGGAACAGGTTTGCCCGGAAACATCGCAGATCTGGCAGCGCCGTTGGTGACTAGCCTGCAGAACGCCATCACCAGCGCGGCTGGTTTGGAAGGTCACCAAACGCTGTCGATCAGCGATGATCTTTCCACGATCAATAACCTAGAGGTTGCCACGACCCAGTTCGGTGCTTCCGACGTGAGCGTTTTCGTCGGCATGAACGGACCGTACAAAGTGGACTCCGACAACGATGGAGATCTGACGGACGAGTCGCCGGACAAGAATGCCGCGGGCCTATGGATCGAAGACGTCGATTTTGGTTTCGCTCAGATGGAACCAACCTTGCCCGGACTTTCGGAGGTCTTTCCAAGCTTCCATGCGATCAAAGCCAAGGCGAACGCAGCCAAATTGGTTGGCTTTGATAGTGTCGAGATGGGCACCGACGCCGTGACCCTAACGATCAACGATGGTTCGGAGTGGCCAGGCGGCTTTGGTCCGATGGTTGTCGATTGGGGCAGCAGTTTTCCGGAAGAGATCGCCGACGCCGATGCGGACGATGGCGGCGACACCGACGGCGATGGCAAGATCGACCCGACGGGTTTTGAAGTGGGCACCGGCGGGGCACCGGTCTATATCGACTACGACGGGAACCAGCGGTTGGGTGCGTCGGTTTCGAATGCCCATCTTAAACTGTCAGAGTATGTCAGCATGTCGGGCAACTTGCAGTTTGAGAAAGGCCCAACTTATCGCGTTGACGTTCAGACCAACCTGCCCGGCGACTTTGTATCGCTACTCAATATAGCCGCCGATTTGATTCCCGAGCCCGTGGAATCGTTCTTTCAAAACCTGACCGGAAACGACGCGGACTTCACGAAGCTTGAAAACATCGACGTGGAGTCGTTGCAGATCGGCGCGTCAGATGTCTCCGCCTTCGTCGGTATGGGCGGGCCTTACTGGACAGATTTAGACCAAGACAACGCAATCTCTTGGGTGGCTCCCGCGGTTGATGAGAATGGCCAAATCATCGCCGACCAGTACGTGACGTTGACCGACGGAAGTGATGACGACAATTATGTCGACATCACGACGGTCGATGGAGTACAGTACGGCGACGTCAACAAGAATGGCCTGATTGAACCGGCGGAAACGTTCGAGCTGAACAATGACGCGACGGGACTCGCGCTGACGAACTTCGACGCCGGTTTTGCGATGATGACTCCGACGTTGGCCAGCGTGCCGGGCTTGGATCAGTTCATTCCCAAGTTCTACGCGCTGAAGGGGATGGGCCAAGAAGTTGGGTTGGTCGGGATTGATGATGTCGAGCTGACGCAAAAGGAAACCGAAGTTCGGTTGAACTTTGGGGATCGCTGGCTGCAATCACTGAACTTACCGATCAACCTTGGCATTCCGGCGATCGACTTCGTGTCCAGCTTTCCTGCGGAAGTCGATGCG
>CAYQMZ010000025.1:0-21128 GCA_964418725.1 uncultured Pirellulaceae bacterium | reverse complement strand
CGATAACAACGGCGACGGTTACAACGATGATGGCGATGCGAACGACGATGGCGAGGTGGACGCGAACGAGGACACCGACGGCGACGGCAAGCTTGACCCTGTCGGTTTCGAAGTGATGACCGGCGGCGATCCAATTTACCTGGATTACGACGGGCAGTTCCGAGTTTTTGCTTCCGTTGCCGAAGCAAAGATGCGAGTGTTCGACTATGTGCATACCAGCGGGTCGTTTGCTTTCGAATTGGGGCCTCGCCACACGGTTACCGTCAACACGGGCTTTAGTGCTCCCATCATTTCGCACCTGCAGTCTGTCACTTCCGGTACGGATGAGGCCGCGACCACACTGTCCGCTGCGCTGACAGCGATTGGATTGTCGCCAGACTTTTCCACGATTCGCCATGAGGTCGAGACATTTACCATCGGCGCCGCGGACGTCAACGCATTTGTCGGAGTTGATGGTCCGTACTGGACCGATGTCGACGGCGATAACGCGATCTCGTTTGTGGCTCCAAAGACGGATAGCAACGGCGACGTAGTTCCAAACGAGTACGTAACGCTGACCGACGGCGACGACGAGGGAACCAATGTTGACGTCGTAACCGTTGCAGGAAAACAGTACGGCGACGTCAACAACAATGGCATTGTCGATCCGCTCGAGTCGTTGGAGATCTCTGGCGACGCCACGGGACTGACTGCTGGGGACTTGGATTTTGGCATGGTAATCATGCAGTCCACCAATCCAATCTTCGACGTGATCAGCGCTGCATTGACATCATTGGCGGGAGTCGGTCGTGTTGCCGGTGAGCTTCTGCGGCCTCGCTATGTTTCGCTGCAAGGTTCCGCTGGCATCGTTGGTTTGGTCGGAATCGACGAGTTCGAACTTACCGCTAACAATATCGCGGTTGATCTTTCGCTGGGCATGGTTCCGTTTCCTGGCGGCATGTTCTCGGTGAACTATCCGTTGAGCTTTCCGAAAGAAGATGAAAATAACAACGGCCAGATTGATGATGGAGAAGACCGTGATAACGACGGAACACTCGATCCTGCTGGCTTAGAGATCCCCACTGGCGGTGATCCGATTCGGTTGGACTATGACAACGTGCTGGCCCGAGCGAGTGTGGAAAAGGCGCAGCTTAGCATTGCAGATTTCGTGCACTTGTCCGGATCGCTCGCGTTTGAACTTTCGGCCATCAATGACGTGGTGATGGACACTGGCGTCTCGCAAGATCTGCTGGACACGATCACGGCCAGTGTTGATCCTGCAGTGACCGATGCGATCGATTCCTTGGGGTTCAACACGACCGATGGCACGATCACGCAGAACATGGTCGGGTTGACGATCGGTGGCTCGAATCTGAATGCGTTCGTCGGTTTGAATGGGCCGTATCGCACGGATACCAACAACGATGGTCAGATCGATACCGATGACAACGTCAACAGCGACGCTGTCGGGCTGCGGATGACGGACCTGGATTTTGGCATTGGTGCCTACCAACCCCAAGGCAGCATCATTGATGCCGTCGCAGCGCTGATTCCGCCACTTCAAAGCGTCTCGACAGTCCTGAAGCCACAGTTCATGGCGATGAAAGGTACCACTGAAGAAGTGGGTTTCGTCGGCTTGCCTGATCTTGGTGTTGACGCTCGAGGAATCGAGGTTGCTTTCAACTTGTCAACACAGTCGATGGCAGTTCCAGGAGTTTGGAATCCGTACATTGACTTCGCCAAGACGGTACCCGCGGAAGACACCGATGGCGACAGCGAGCTTGACGACGGTGAAGATCGCGATGGCGACGGCGTCCTGGATCCGGCGGGCGTGCCCGTGGCGACCGGTGGCGATCCGGTACTTTTCGACTTCGACTCGACACTGTTGCGAGCGTCGGTGGAGCAAGCTGTCTTAGACCTAGCCGGGTTCGTGCAAGTCAGCGGCGGTTTCGCGTTTGAGGCGGGGCCGACTCAGACTGTCAAACTGTCAAATAACGACTCTAAAGAAGTCATGATCGCCACGTTGGCTGCGTCGAATGTGTATGCGTTTGCTGGCGTCAATGGACCACTGTTGCGAGACACCAACAACGACGGCCTGATCAACTCGGACGATACGGTCAACACGTCGGCGTTGGGACTAGCGGTAGAAAACCTCAACGTCGGCATGTCGCTGATGGCGGCGACGAACCCGCTGGATCCATCGATCTATTTTTCCGCAAAAGCGTCGGCGGACTCGGTGGGCATCTCCGGAGTGCCAGAAGCCACGACGACCACGGACAGCTTTGACTTTGGCATCAACCTTGGTGCTAGTGCGAATTCGGGACTAGCCGTTGTTGATTTCTCGGAGAGTTTCGAAGATGGCAGTCTGTCGGTGCGAACTTCCGATTCGACGGACGAAAACGCTTCGCCGCCAGTTCTGTTGGACTTCGAGGCACTCGAGCTGGAAGCCCATTTTGATGGCACGATCAATGTGCCCGGCATCACGCTCGATGGCGTTTTTGACATCGGCCGCACCGAAGGTCTGACGTTGGCCGAAGGTGAAGAAGCACCGATGGTACTCGCCGTGTCCGGTCGCATAGCAGTAGATGTGGGTGTCGAACTGCTGAACGCAAACGCCAGTGGGTTCTTGCAGTTCGCAAACGGTGGCCTTGCCGGGAAAGTTTCCGCGTCACTGGGCGCAGGTGACGCTGCGGCATTCTCAAGCCTAAACGTCCCCGGGCTGGAGTTCGAACGTAATGCCAAGTTCGATCTGGTCATTAACACAACGAAGAAAGAAGCCGACATTCATCTTCCCGATCCAATCGACGCGGAAGATTTCGGCTTGCTCAACACGGCGGACTTCAGCAGTGGCATTGTACTGGCGGACGGCGTCACAACGCTTACCCGCGAAACCGAGTCGGATGCGGGAGACAGCGACGGGCATCGCTACCGCTTGTTTGTACCGAAGACGCCAACGCGTCCGCCTGCCGCCGTTCCTGACAGTGATGCGTCGACCGAAGGCGTGGGATACATCTTGGTCCATGCTTCTGGCGGCATGAAACTGCCGGGTGTATCGATTGATGGCAGCTTTGACCTGTTGGCCAGCGAAGACGAAGCGTTGCTAATTGTCGGCGGCAACCTGAAGGTCGGGCAAGACCCCGTCACGTTGATTTCGGCGACCGCGGGCGGAGTGCTCCACATTTCCGATGCGGGTGTGGCGGGTAAGGTCCACATGGATGCATCGGGTGGCACACCCTTCAGCGAGCTTGGAATTCCCGGTCTTTCGATGACCGGTCGCTTCGATCTGCTGATGAATACAACGGGTGCAGAGGTGCCGTTGTTGCTGCCGGACGGCTTCGACCCAATCGCGAAAATGCGCGAGGAAGACAAAGACTACAGCACCGCCAGTGTGCTGCGCGACGGGATCACGTCACTGCGATCAACGACGAATTCCAGCCCCGCAGACTCGGACGGTAAGAACTACACGCTCTACATACCGAAGTCGAATGTAACGCCGCCCGCTGCTGTTCCGGACGCGGCTCCCGATACGGCGGGCACGCCTTACGCGATGGTTTACGCCAACGCCGTTATGGCGATGCCAGGGATTTCGCTGGATGGCAAGTTCGTCTTGTTGAGCGAAAACAACGAGACTCTCATTACCGTGGACGCCCAAGCTACGGTCGGGTTTGACGCGAGTGGTACTGCGATCAACTTGCTGCAAGCCAACGCATCCGGCGTGTTCTTTGTCAACGCGGATGGCATTGCCGGCAAGGCGAATCTGAACCTGAACGTTGGCGGCGCGGCTCCGCTTTCAGAGCTAAGCATTCCCGGTGCGTCAATGGACGGCACGTTCGATGTGCTGGTGAACACGACGAAAAAAGAATCCAAGATTGTCCTGCCGGATCTTTATAACCCGGTGACTTTGTTGGGCGCAGATGCCGACACCGACTACACCACCGCGACGGTACTCTCGGACAACATTACGACACTTCGGCAAGTCGCGGCAACGGACGCGGACGATCAGGACAACATCGTCCACGAACTGTTCATTCCCAAGCAGGTCAAGATACCCGCCGCCACAGTACCTGACGCGAATCCGACTGTGGCTGGTGAAACCTATATCATCGTGCACGCCGAAGGGAATCTGCACCTTCCGGGGGCTCGGCTGCAGGGTGGCTTCGACATCTACGGCAGCGATTCGAAAGCCGTCATCACGGCGGATGCCTCGCTGATCATTGGCAACGAAACGTTCACCGCACTGCAACTTTCGGCCGGTGCGGCTTTCCAAATCGACAGCGACGGCTTGGCCGGTAAAGGTAAGCTGACTGCGAATCCGGGGGATATTGCGCCGTTAGCAGCCGAGGCTGGGTTCCAGTTTGACGCAGACTTTAACTTCTTGGTGAATACGACTGGTAAAGTCAAAGCCATCGAGCTACCGGGAGGTTTCGACGCGCCGATCATCTTCGGAGCTTCCACCACCGATCGCGCAAGCTTGAGTGGCGTTGAGGCTGGTGACGATCGAGTCGAAGTTCAGCTATCCGATGCACGGACCTGGTTGACCAGCGAATACGATTCGGATCTGTCGCGAGTTGCCTACACACTGCATGTTCCCGAAAAAGCTACGCAACAAGACACGGTTCCCAATCCGGCTACAACCAACGGTTCGTTCTATCTGCTGGTTCATGCGCAAGGGAACATCATCATGCCGGGGGCGAAGCTGACGGGCGGCTTCGATATCTTTGGTACGTCCACGCACGCCGTGATTACCGCGGATGCCAGTCTGTTGGTCGGCTCTGATGCATTCACGGTCATGGAGATTGGTGCGGGCGGAGTTCTGCAGATCGACGGTGATGGCTTAGCGGGCAAGCTAGAGCTGAACCTGCGTCAGAACGATCCGTCGCCGCTGGCCGTGATGGGGTCAGGCTTCGGCATGACCGGTGACTTCGACATGTACCTCAACACGACGAAGAAGGTCAAAGCCATCACGTTGCCGGAAGGTTTTGACTTTAACACCGTGTTTGGGTCGACGCTGAATGTGAATGCGACGACCACGACGGGATCGGAGCAGCTCAGCGACAAACGCACCTGGGTAACCGGCAGCTACGACTCGGTTTCCGAAACTGCCACTTACAAGTTGTTGGTACCGGAAAAGCCGAGCGTCCAAACGACGGCGCCCGATCCTGCGTCGACCGCCGTTGGTGTTGAATACATCATCGTGCACGCCGAAGCGACCATGCAGATGCCGGGAGCTAAGCTGCAGGGTGGATTCGACATCTATGCCAGTACGCAGCACGCCGTCATTACGGCGGATGCATCGTTGATCGTTGGTAACGAAACGTTCACGGCGCTGCGGCTATCAGCGGGAGCCGCGTTCCAAATCGATAGCGATGGCGTGGTTGGCAAAGGAAAGCTGGATGCGAATCCTGGCGACATCGCACCTCTGGCGGCAGAAGCTGGCTTCCAATTCACGGCTGACTTCAACTTCTTGCTGAACACAACGGGCAAGGTGAAAGCGATCGAACTGCCGGAGGGCTTTGATGCACCGATTGCGTTCGGCGCTTCGACGGCCGAGCGGAATTTGCTCGACTCTGTGTTAGATGGAGACGTTCGCTCGGAAGTGCAGCTTTCGGACAAACGCACATGGCTAACCAGCGAGTTCAGCACCGACCTCGATCGAGTCGTGTACACGCTGCACGTACCGGAGAAGGCGGTTAAGCAGGACGTGGTTCCTAACCCGGCGACAACGGGCGGCTCGTTCTACTTGCTGGTGCATGCCCAAGGTACGTTGGCGATGCCCGGTGCAAAACTGGAGGGCGGTTTCGACATTTTCGCCACAACGGCGAATACGGTGATCACGGCCGATGCGACGCTGAAGGTGGGCGCGGACACGTTTACTGTGCTCGAAATCGGTGCCGGCGGAGTTCTGCAAGTTGACAGTGACGGATTGGCTGGCAAGCTGGAACTGAATCTTCGTCAGAATGACCCCGCGCCGCTTTCTTCCGCAGTGCCTGGCTTTGGCATGTCGGGCGAGTTCGACATGTACCTGAACACGACGAAGAAGGTCAAAGCCATTACGATGCCGGAGGGCTTTGACTTTAACGCGGTGTTCGGCTCTACGCTGAACGTCAATGCGACGGCGCCCACGGGCTCACAGCAACTCAGTGACAAACGTACGTGGGTTAAAGGAACGTACGACGCGAACTCAGAAACGGCGACGTATCAGTTGCTGGTTCCGGAAAAGCCAACGGTTCAAACCACGGCGCCCGATCCGGCTTCGACCGCCGTGGGTATCGAATACATCATCGTGCACGCCGAAGCCACGATGACGATGCCGGGTGCTCAGTTGGTCGGTGGCTTTGACATCTTTGCGACCAGTAGCAAAGCGGTAGTCACCGTGGACGCTCGTTTGACAGTGGGTGCCGCGGGCTTCAACGTGATTGAACTGGGTGCCGGCGGTGCTCTTCAATTGGATGCCGATGGTGTGGCTGGCAAGCTGGAGTTGAACCTAGGTAGCGATGCGAACGATCCAGACTTTTTGCCTTTGGCTGACGCGGACGGCGCGTTCCAGATGACGGCCAACTTCGACTTTCTGGTCAACACGACCGGTAAGACGAAAGCCATCACATTGCCAGAAGGCTTTGATGCGCAATCGACGTTCGCTACGTCTACTGCCGAGAACGCGTTACTGGACGCGGTCGATTCCGCGGGCGACGTGCCTGTAGACGTTCGATTGGGCGACAAGAAGACGTGGCTTCGTAGCCAATACAATAGCACAGCGAATCAACGTGAATTCGTTTTGATCGTGCCGAATACGTACGCGGATCAGGCGACGGTTCCAAGTCTGACGGCGACTGGTGGCGTTTCGTATCTGCTAGTACACGCCGACGGAACGCTGGCGATTCCCGGTGCGAAGCTGACCGGCACGTTCGACATCTTGGTCGAAGAATCTAAAGCCGTGATGGCCATGGGCGGTCAGTTTGTCGTCGGCATTGGAAGCTTGAATCTGATCGAGTTGACCGCCGGTGGAGCGTTGCAAATCGACGCCGATGGAGTGTCTGGCAAGATCGGGTTGAAATCCATCGCAGGTAAGTGTCCGCTCGAGAGTCTGGGCGTCGACTTCGGTATGACCAGCGAGTTCTACGTCTACATCAACACGACTGGCAAGACGAAAGGCATCGACCTTCCGAGTGGTTTTGCGGCGCCCACAATCTTCAACACGTCAACAGCGCAGCAATCGACGCTGAACGTATCTGGTGGAGCGACAGCCAGCGTGGCGCTCGATGACAACCGTACTTGGTTGAAGGCGACGCACAACACAACGCTGAACCAAGTCGAATACCAGCTACTGGTGCCGTCGGCAGACGTTGCGACGACTTCCGCTCCGGTTCCGTCGAACACCGTTTCCGGCGCCGGCTATATCGTCTTCCATGCGGCCGGTGCTGTCAGCATTCCCGGAGCAAGTCTAAGTGGCGGTTTCGATATTCTGGGGACGACTTCGCACGTGATCTTCACGGCGGACGCTCAACTTACGCTAGGTGGTGAGGACTCGACAATCGTCGGTCTGGCGGCTGGTGGAGTGCTGGTGTTCAGCGCCGAGGGAGTGGCTGGCAAACTTTCCGTTGCGGGCGGTTCAAACGACCAGGCGTCTGTCCTTGGAACATTGCCAACGGGTTTTGCGTTCAACGCGCAAATCAACGTATTGTTGAACTCGACCGAAAAAGAGG
The DNA here is from genome assembly GCA_964418725.1 of uncultured Pirellulaceae bacterium. GTDB lineage: Bacteria > Planctomycetota > Planctomycetia > Pirellulales > Pirellulaceae > CAYNJG01. The sequence continues at coordinate 13,446 of CAYQMZ010000025.1, read as the reverse complement.
TGGACGTCACGTTGCCGGATGGCTTCGATACGGCTTCGGCGCTTGGCGTCACCTTGGGAGTGAGCGCGGCGAATCCGAACGCTACCATCCTTACCGATGATCAACTCTCGCGTGTTCACGCGCAGCACGCGCCAGTGCCGCTTGACCCGAACCGCGTTTCTTATCGATTGGTTATTCCTAAGTCGAATGATGCGGCAGCGGGCGTGACGCCTGATCCAAATCCCGAGGTAGATGGCGAGGTCTACACGACCCTCGTTTCGACCGGTGTCTTGCGGATGCCAGGCTTCGAACTGACCGGTAACTTCAACATTGAATCCGACGAGTCGGCGGCGGTCATGACTGTCGATGCGCGATTAAGCGCAGGAATCGATCCGATCTCGATCTCCGTACTCGACGCGGTCGGCGTGCTGCAATTCTCTAGCGCCGGCGTCGCTGGAAAACTATCGGCAACCGCGCTGGGTGGAGGTAGCGGTTCGCCTTTCGGACAAGTCCTGGACGTTGACGCTTCGGTGCACTTGCTAGTGAACACCACAAGCACCGCGGTCGACATTGACTTGCCGGCCACCTTCAATGCCTTCAATGCCTTCAATATTGCGGCAGCGGATCAAACTCGCTTGTCCGGTGTGACGGATGCCAATAGTCCGCAGACCGTGCAGTTGAGTGACTTGGTGAACAACCTGAAGGCGACGTTTGTGCCGCCGCCAGAGGCCGGCGGTGGCGGTGTGAGCAGCCAGAGCACGGGCATGGTGGACTATTCACTGACGATTCCCGATCAAGTCGACGGCTCTGGGACCGCTTCGTCGTACGTGTTGATGCGAGCACTTGGAAGTGCCACGGTAGGACCGGCTATCATCAATGGCCGGTTCGACGTTCAAGCCGCCAACAATACGCTGCAGCTGAGCGTCCAGGGTCATACTGCGTTGTCGTTGTTTGGGACTGCCGACGTTTCTGGCACATTGGGCATCAATCAATCGGGTGTCTACGGTCATCTTGGCATGGCGTTGCGGACCAACTTCGCCGGGACTGGGTTCTCGATGAACGGAACCTTCCGCATGTTGCTGAATACGACCGGTCAGCAGCAGCAAGTGCGTCGTATGGCGGTCGATACAACCACGGGCTTTGTGTCCTCCAGCGACACAGTTACGACGTTGGCCGCCAATTCTTTCCGCGTTCAGGTCGGCGGCAACATCGATTTGGCGGGGTCCTTCGGAATCGCGGGCCAATTTGAGATGTATGTCGGCGGTGGCGGTTGGTCTGTCGACTTTGCTGCAGCCGTCGGTGTCTTCAACGCTCGCCTAGCCTTCAGCGGACAAGGTCAGATCTTTAGTGACGGTAACCTGGCACTCAACCTGGGGATTGTCAGTCCAAGTTTTGGCGGCAGCGAGTTTTCGATTACGGCGGGGACAGCTCAGTTCCTGGTGAACACCTCCGGTGTGCAACGATTGGGAGTCAGCCCGAACACCGCGAAGGTCTCGATTGCTAACGCAAGTATCAACGCATTTGGATTCTCCGTCAGCGGCGGTATCGAAGTTGGCATTAACAACGGCTACTTCCGGATTGCGATTCCACAGAGTAATCCGTTCACACTGGACTTCTTCATCGTCAATGTGAGTGTTCACGGGCACTTCCAGATGTCGACGACGAACCCAGCCGACTCCAGCTTCAGCCTGACGGGGACGGCCAGTGCAGGTGTTGGGACAAGTAGCTTTGGGGCCAGCGGATCGTTCTCAATTACGGTTTCAAATACCGGCTTAAGTGCGAGCTTCGGTGGCAGTGCTCGTTTGTTCGGCGTTAGCTTTGCATCCGTCGGTGGCAGCATTGGGATCAGCGGAAGTGCCGTAAGCATGTCGATTACGGTCACGATCACGATCGTCCCCGAGGTCTGCGTACCTGTGCTTGGTTGTACGCCTGCCGTCCGTGCCAGCAAGACGGCGAGCTTCCACCTTGGCAACATCAATCGAACGGCCAGTGCACCGCCGCCGGTCATCGCGACCAAGTTAAGCGGCGGTGTTTTGCGACTGAACGTCGGTCCATTGGCTTCGGTTCGAGGTGACTCGCAAACGAACGAGAACTACTCGATCCGGCACATTCGCGGGCCAGCAGGCAGCGAGGAAGTTGAAGTCACAGCCGTCGGTCATACCCAACGGTTCACGGGCGTTACGAAGATCATTGCACAGGACGCAGGCAGTGGCGAAGACGTGCTGATCATCGCTCCGGGAGTTCTCGTGCCGATCGAATTCCACGGTGGAGCAGGTGGTGACTACTTCGAACATGGCGGTTCGGGAGCTTCAATCGTCACCGGTGGTGATGGAGACGATGTGCTGATCGGTGGCTCGGGTGTTGACTCGATGAACGGCGGGGCCGGCACCGACAATTTGACCGGGAACGGTGGCAATGACTCGCTAAGCGGTGGAACTGGGAACGACCGAGTCCGCGGCAATGCCGGCAACGATACATTGAACGGGAACGCTGGCCAGGACACGATCGATGGCGACGAAGGCAACGATACGATCTTTGGCCATGAGGATGCAGATACGATCCACGGAAACGCTGGTGTTGACACGATCGACGGAGGCTCTGGAAACGATCACCTCTACGGCGATGCCGACAACGACATTATCCACGGGCAAGCCGGAGCCGACCGCATCGAAGGTGGCAGCGGCAATGATACGCTAAACGGCAACAACGACAACGACACGATCTTCGGTCATGACGGCGTGGATACGATCAATGGCCACGCGGGTGACGATGTGATCGATGGCGGTACGGGTGGCGACTTCTTGTTCGGCGGTGACAACACGGACACGATTCACGGTCAAGCCGGCGATGACCGCATCGAAGGTGGCAGTGGCAACGACACGCTGAACGGCCACTCGGGGAACGACACGATCTTCGGACAGGATGGTGTTGATACCGTTCGAGGCAGTACGGGCAACGACGTGATCGATGGTGGTTCCGGTAACGACCAGCTGTTTGGCGATGCGGACAACGATACGATTCACGGCCAAACGGGCGAAGACCGCATCGAAGGCGGTACCGGCAACGATACGCTGAACGGGAACAACGACAACGATACGATCTTCGGCCAAGACGGCGTCGACACGATCCACGGGAACGCGGGCAACGACACGATTGACGGTGGTTCGGGGAACGACCAACTGTTTGGTGACGAAGATGTGGATACCATTCATGGTCAAACTGGCAACGACCACATCGATGGTGGATCTGGCAACGACATTCTGAATGGCAATCAGAACGACGATACGATTTATGGGCAGGCTGGCGTCGACGTAATTCACGGAAACGATGGGAACGATACCATCGATGGCGGGACAGGCAACGACCAACTATTCGGCGATGCGAACAACGATACGATCCACGGTCAAGCCGGTGATGACCGTATCGAAGGCGGTTCGGGCGACGATACACTTAACGGAAATGCGGACGCTGACACGATCTTTGGTCAGGACGGAGTGGACACAATTCATGGCAACGCCGGCGGCGATACGATCGACGGTGGAGCAGGCAACGACCAACTGTTTGGCGACGAAGACGTCGATACGATTCACGGTCAAGCCGGAAATGACCGCATCGAAGGTGGTACCGGCAACGACATCCTGAACGGGAATGCCGATCAGGACACGATCTTTGGCCAAGACGGAGCGGACACGATCCACGGTAATTCGGGGCTCGATACGATCGAAGGTGGCCCTGGCAACGACCAACTGTTCGGTGACGACCATGCTGACAACATCCGTGGCAACGAAGGCAACGATACGATCACTGGCGGTGCAGGGAACGACTTCCTGTTTGGTGATGCCGACGACGACCTGATCTACGGCAATGAGGGCGACGATACGATTCAGGGGAACGCGGGTCGTGACCACATCTACGGCAACGCTGGCTTAGACAATATCGCCGGGAACGAAGACGGCGACTTCATCTTTGGTGATTCGGCGAATCCGTCCGGCAACGATTTGATCTCGACGTTTACCGACACTGGCAACGACACAATCAATGGCGGGACTGGCAACGATGTGATCGTGGGTGGCGGCGGAGTTGACTCGCTGCACGGAAATGAAGAGCACGACATCGTCGTTGGGGACCACGCGCATGTTCGCCGTGCGGCGGATCTCAGCGTTACGTCCGTCTCGACGCTAACCGACAACAGCGGCAGTGGTGATGTGCTTTCAGGCGGCTCGGGCAGCGATGTGCTGCTGGCCGGGGACGCTGGAGACACCGTGTGGAGCGATATCGTCGACGCGACCGCAGATGGCTCCAATGACTTCGTTCTGGGCGACAACGGCACCGTGATTTGGTTTGGTGGTGCCGTCAGCCGCATGGAAAGTACGAATCCAACGGTGGGCGGGGCGGACCAGATACATGTTACCGGTGGCAACAACACAGTGATTGCTGGGCCCCATGGTGACACGGTAAATGCAGGGGCGGGCCACGATCTGATTATTGGTGACAATGGCGAAATTGATTTCGCTGGTGGACAGGCAACGCAAGCTCAGAGTACCACGTTGAACGAAGGCGGCGGTGATACGATTCGCACCGGAGACGGCCGGAATATTGTGCTCGGTGGCATCGGAATAGATAACGTGACCGGCGGCAACGCTTCGGATTATGTCATGGGAGACAACGGACGAATTGTCATCGATGGTGCCAATACCGTTCGGCAATTCGTTTCGACATCAACCGTCGGTGGTGATGACACGATTTCGTTAGGCGGCGACAGTGACTACGTCATCGCTGGGCCAGGTGGCGACCTCGTGGGTACGGGATCGGAAAATGCCAACGACGTGGTGATTGGTGATAACGGTCAGCTCACGTTTGCCGCGAACGGTCAACTGACTCGCGCCGAAACATTGGATCAGTCTGTTGGTGGTGTCGATCAAGTCTACTCGCAAGAAGGTGCGGATATCGTCATCGGAGGTTTCAGCGGCGACCAGCTTGTGGCGGGAGCCAGCGACGCGGCCGACACGGGGGGCGACATTGTCTTGGGTGACAATGGTGTGGTGACGCTCCGTGAGGATGGCTCGCTGCTACGTGCCGAGTCCTCGCACGGAACTATCGGCGGCATCGATACGATTACGACCGGTGGTGGAGCCGATGTGGTGATCGCAGCGAGTGCCAACGATACGGTCAATTCGATGGGGGGCAATGATTGGGTGCTTGGAGATCACGGTGCGATCGACTTCGACGCCGGTAGTATTCCGAGTCTGGTCACTTCGCTTGATCCGGGAGTCGGCGGGACGGATACGCTGAACGATAGTTCTGGCGACAACCTCTTCGTTGGTGGTGCATTCGGTGACAACATTACGTCGGGAGACGGTCGCGATATTGTGCTGGGCGATTCCGGGCAAGTTCAATTGGTCGGCGGCAATCCGGCCAATATCGTCAGTCAGAGTCTCAACATTGGCGATGCGGATACCGTCGTCGCGGGCAACGGCGTCAACTTTGTGATTGGTGGGCAGGCCAATGACTCGATCACTGGCGGTACTCACTCTGACTATGTGCTTGGCGACTCGGGTTCCATCACGATCGACGCCCCGACCGGTATCATTCGCGAGATGACTTCGTTGGAGCTGGGGGGAGACGGCATCGCTCACGGCGGTAACGACAACATCAGCACCGGTTCCGAAGCGGACAGAGTAATTGCGGGAGTCGGCGCCGACATTGTCGATACGGGTAGCGATGCGTTCGGCGATATGATTCTGGGCGACCGGGGTACCATGACCTTCGCTGCCGATGGCATTTTGCTGTTGGCAGAAACGATGGATCCAGGGATTGGTGGCAATGATGACATTGTCGCGGGCAATGGGCCTGACGTCGTGGTCGCCGGATTTGGCAACGACGACGTGGACGCGGGGCTCGACTTTTCTCGCGACGTATTACTGGGCGATAGTGGCTCGGCAACGTTCGTTGGTGGCGTGTTGACGGACATTCGCTCGACGGCTCCCAGTATTGGCGGCAGTGACATGCTGCTCGCTGGCGATGGTCCTGATGTTGTGATTGCGGGGATCGGTGAAGACTTTGTCAGTCGCGATCGAGACTTTAACGACGTCGGATTGGACACCGGCAACGACGTGATCGTCGGCGACAATGGCTTTGCTACATTCTCGAACGCCGGCGACTTGGTCACGATCTCGACGGACGCACCCGAACACGGGGACTTTGACCAGATCTTCGCCAGTGACGGTTCAGATACCGTGTTCGGTGGAAGCGGTGGCGACTTTATCAACGCAGGCACCGACGGCGGGGCCGACGTAATCGTCGGCGATAATGGCTCGATGACGATCGGGGCGACGCAAACGATTGTCGCCACCAGTGATACGGTTGCCAACAATCACGGTGGCAGTGACACGATACTGGCCGGTAACGGGCCTGATATTATTCTCGGCGGTAGCGGAGACGACGATGTGGAAGCCGGGGCCGATCCGTCGCGTGATGTGCTGCTGGGTGACAATGGAGTCGCGACATTTACCGGTGGAGTGTTAACGGACATTCGTTCGAGCGAACCATCGCTGGGTGGCAGTGATATGCTGCTCGCGGGTGACGGCCCCGACGTTGTGATCGCTGGTGTTGGCGAAGACTTCGTTAGCCGCGACCGTGACTTCAACGACATCGGCCTAGACACTGGCAACGACGTAATCGTGGGTGATAACGGTTTTGCCACATTCTCGACTGCTGGCGACTTGCTCACGATTTCGACCGACGCGCCGGAGCACGGCGACTTTGACCAAATCTTTGCTAGTGACGGTTCGGATACGGTCTTCGGCGGTAGTGGCGGCGACTTTATCAACGCGGGCACCGATGGTGGAGCCGACGTGATCGTTGGCGACAATGGTTCGATGACAGTCGGTGGGACGCAGACGATTGTTACGACAAGCGATACGGTTGCCAACAATCACGGTGGCAGCGATACGATTCTGGCAGGCAACGGCCCTGATGTCATTCTCGGAGGAAGCGGCGACGACGACATAGAAGCCGGAGCCGATCCTTCGCGTGATGTGCTGCTGGGTGACAACGGCGTGGCTACGTTTACGGGCGGTGTGCTCACGGATATCCGTTCGAGTGAACCGTCTCTGGGGGGCAGTGACATGTTGCTCGCCGGCGACGGTCCCGATGTGGTGATCGGTGGTATCGGAGCCGACTTCATCAGTCGCGATCGCGACGCGAACAACATTGGCGTGGACTCAGGGGACGACGTGATCGTCGGCGACAACGGGTTTGCGACTTTCTCGAACGCCGGCGCCTTGATCACGATTTCGACGACCGCTCCCGAACATGGCGTGGGAGACGAGATTTTCGCGGCCAACGGTTCGGATACGGTCTTCGGTGGAAGTGGTCGAGACAACATCGACGCCGGAACGGATGCCGGAGCTGACGTCATCGTCGGCGACAACGGATCGATGACCATTGGTGCCATCACCACGGTGGTTACGACCAGCGACACCGTGGCCAACAATCACGGCGACAACGACAACATCACTGCCGGTAACGGGCCTGACATCATTCTGGGCGGAAGTGGCGACGACGACATTGAAGCGGGAGCCGATCCATCCCGCGATGTGTTGGTGGGCGACAATGGCGTGGCCACGTTTACTTCTGGAGTACTGACCGACATCCGAGTTAGCGAACCATCTTTGGGCGGCAGTGATATGCTGCTCGCGGGTGACGGTCCGGATGTCGTTATTGGTGGTATCGGAGCTGACTTCATCAGTCGCGATCGTGACGCGAACAACGTTGGCACGGATACTGGTGCTGACGTGATCGTCGGAGATAACGGCTTCGCCACGTTCCTCAACACGGGCGAACTCGCCACGATGTCCACCAGTTCGCCGGAGCTTGGGGACGACGATCAAATCTTCGCCAGTGATGGCGCTGACACCGTGTTCGGTGGTAGTGGCACAGACTCCATCGATGCAGGAACCGATGCGGCTGCAGATGTGATTGTTGGCGACAACGGGATGCTGTCGATCGGCGTCACCGAAACGCGTGTCGAGACCAGTGATACCGTGGCCAACAACCATGGTGCGACGGACTTTATCATTGCCGGTGACGGCCCAGACATCGTCTTTGGCGGAAGTGGCGACGACGATATCGATGCGGGGACCGACGATGGTGCGGACGTGCTGGTCGGCGACAATGGCTTCGCTGTGTTCACTTCGGGATTGCTGACGGAGATTCGCACGACCGAGCCCACGCTAGGCGGCAGCGATATGTTGCTGGCTGGTGATGGGGACGACGTTGTGATTGGCGGCATCGACACGGACTTCATCAACCGAGATCGCAACAATGTCAATGTCGGAGTGGATAGCGGAGCTGACGTGATCGTTGGTGACAACGGACTGGCGATCTTCAGCGGTGGCATCCTTGTTCAGATCGAAACCAATGTGCCTGAGTCTGGATCCGATGACTTTATCTTTGCCAGCGACGGATCGGATGTTGTGTTCGGCGGATCTGGAGCAGACCAGATCGATGCCGGAACCGACGGTGGCGAAGACGTGGTGGTCGGCGACAACGGGACGGGCACCTTCGATAACCAAGCGGGGATTCGTGTTCAACGCGAAATCAAAACGACGGATGCAACGCACGGTGACGTCGACAGTATTCTCACTGGAGATGGTTTTGACATTGTGCTTGGCGGTAGCGACGGAGATGTGATCGATGCAGGCGGAACCGACGAGAGCCGCGATATCGTCTTCGGTGATAACGGAACGCTGACGTTCGACTCGGCGGGAACGTTAACAGGTGCGATTTCGACCGATCACGGAATTGGCGGCAACGATTCGATTCAAACGAAGCTTGGTCCGGACATCGTCATTGGGGGAGCTGCCGATGATCTGATCGACGCGGGAACGGATGCTCCGATCGTCGTGAATGCAGTTAACGCGTCGAACGTCGGCGACGTTCATCAAGACGTGGTCTTGGGGGATAACGGCGAGATCGAATTCAATGCCGCGGGCGTATTGCTGCGAGCTCAAACGATCCTGCCAGCAATCGGCGGTGTCGACAACATCGTGACAGGTGGCGGCAACGACGTTGTCTTAGCCGGACAAGCCAATGACTTCATCAACGGCGGAACCGGGCCAGACGTGTTGTTGGGCGACCACGGTATCGCATTGTTTGACGATGCGAACGGAGTCAGTCTGCTCCGCGAGGCTACATCGAGCGACACGGACATTGGCGGCGATGATCGCATTTTGGGCGGCAGCGGCAGTAACGTGATCTTCGGCGGAACGGCCAACGACCAGATCGACGGTGGCGTCGACCGTGACATTGTGCTCGGAGACAGCGGCACAGCTCTCTTTGACGAAAACGGAACGCCTCGCACGATCGTTTCGACTTTGTTCGAAGACACTCCGGCACACGGAGGAGATGACCTGATCGTGACCGACGACGATGTGGACTATGTCATCGCTGGCCCAGCCAACGATGTCGTCGGCACGGGAACCGAAGACGGCTCGGACGTGGCTCTTGGTGACGATGGCCAGATCACGTTTGACGCCGACGGAAAACTTGTTCGTATCGAAACCGTCAATCCGAACGATGGAGGCGTGGACGAACTCTACACGCAGAACGGTTCAGATATCGCGATTGGTGGACCGGATCGCGACCGCATTGTTGCTGGAGCCGATGATGCTCGCGACACCGGTGACGACGTGGCACTAGGTGACTTGGGCTTCATTACGTTCGATGCGAATGAGTTGCCGGCGACGATCGCTTCGACACAAGAAGGCATCGGCGCCGACGACGTGATTATTGTCGGCGGTGGCAATGACACGGTGATTGGCGGAGCGGCCGATGATACAGTCCTGGCTGGAGCCGGTGATGACATCGTATTCACTGACTCGGCCGAGTTTACTTTCGACGGCAACGTCTGGTTGCGCCTGACATCGACGGCTCAGGAAATCGGTGGCGACGACGAAGTGTTGGCCAGTTTCGGGGACGACATCGTTGTTGGTGGTGCGGCCAACGACGTGATTTTGGGCGGCGTTGATGGCGACGACATTTTGCTGGGTGACAACGGTCTGGTAGTTGGTCCCGATGGTTCGCCGCAAGCGAACGATATTGTCACGACTGGCTTCACGTTGGGTGGCGGCGAAGACAAGATTCGCGTTGAGGACGGTTGGAACAAGATCATTGGTGGCGACGCGGACGACAACATCACGGGCGGTTCGATTCGAGATTGGATCGCCGGTGACTATGCCGACGCGATCCGTGACTCGTCTTTTGAAATGCAGGAGTTCGTGAGCATCGACGAAGCAAAAGGCGGCGTCGACGGAATCTCCGGTCGAGGCGGCTTTGACGTCATCATCGCAGGAGCCCATGGTGACATCGCGTCGGGACATAGCGGCAAAGACGTGATCTTGGGCGATAGCGGTCGAGTTCTCACGAATGCCGAGTCGATCTACAACATCCGGGCGACGGCGACGGACATCGGTGGAGCGGACACGCTGTTCGGCGACTCAGATGACGACATTATCTTTGGCGGTACTGACTCGGACACGATCGACGGAGGAGTCAGCGGCGACGACCTAATCATTGGCGACGTGGCCTTCGCAAGCTTCCGATCACTGACGTTGACCGACGTGACTTCGATCGATCCGCATATCGGAACGGGCGATATCATTACGGCGGGGACTGGCAACGACATTGTGATCGGCGGTTTGGGCGACGATCAGATTGATGCAGGCTCTGATGCGGGGGCGGACACTGTCATCGGCGACCATGGGCACGCTCGGTACGACATTGTCGAGTCCGGAATTCGTCTGCGAGAGATCACCACGCAAGATGAATTCCACGCGGGTGTGGATAACATCATTGGTGGCGACGGCCCCGATATCATCTTTGGCGGTACGCTGGGCGACACCATTCAAGGTGGGAACGACCTCTCTGATGACATTCTGGTTGGGGACAACGGTTCGGCGAACTTCGACGTCGAGGGCGTTCTGGTCGATATCCGATCGATTGCTCCACGCGTCGGCGGAAATGACTTGCTGCGTGCGATGGACGGCAACGACATTGTGATCGGCGGTCGAGGCTTCGACACGATCGACGCAGGATCAGGAAGCGATACCGGTCGAGATCTCGTGCTTGGCGACAGTGGCTTTATGCTGTTCGACAACGCGAATGGTTCGAGCTTGCTGCGTCGGCTGGAATCCGATACTCCGACGGAAGGTCACGATGACAATATCCAAGTCGGCGACGGCCCGGACGTCGTGGTCGCGGGAAGCGGCAGTGACGTCATTGGCGGCGGAGTCAACGTGGCTCGCGATGTTTTGGTCGGCGACAACGGCTTTGTGCAGTTCGATGCTGCGGGACTTGTCGAGGAAATTGCCACGACTTCATCTGAAATCGGCGGCGTCGACACCATCACGACGATGGACGGAGACAACTTTGTCGTTGGTGGCTCGACGGATGACACGATCACGACCGGACCAGGAGACGACGTGATTCTTGGCGATAGCGGACGGATCACGGCAGATGCCGGGTCATTCACGACGGCTGTTGCGGTGGACTTCGGGATCGGCGGTGAAGACAACATCAAGTCCGGCCACGGTAATGACTTCGTGATGGGCGGAGCTGTCAACGACCTGATCGATTCTTCGAATGGCGACGATGTGGTGATCGGTGACTCTGCAGATGTTCGCTTCGAGAACGGCGTTTGGATGCGGATCACGTCGATCGCTCAAGAAGTAGGTGGCGACGACATTGTTATCGCGGGCGAGGACGACGACGTTGTCATCGGTGGCTTTGGCGGCGACACGATTTTGGGCGGCGAAAACGGTGACGACATCATCTTGGGCGACAACGGATTGGTTGTCGGCCCGGATGGCTCGCCGGAAGCTCATGACATCATCACGACGGGCTTCTTGCTAGGTGGCGGTGAAGACAAAATTCGCGACGAAGACGGCGTGAACCACATCATCGGCGGCGACGTGAACGACAACATCGTCGGTGGGGCTCAGCGAGATTGGATCGCCGGTGACTATGCAGACATCTTCCGCGGGCCGGGTTTCGTGATGGAAGAATTCGTCAGTGTCTCGGACGCTCAAGGTGGCATCGACGGAATTTCCGGACGCGGCGGCTTGGATGTAATCATGGCCGGAGCGTTTGGCGATATCGCCTCTGGACACTCGGGGAATGACATCGTGATTGGCGATGCCGGTCGAGTGCTCACCGCTGGTGACATCATCTTGCGGGCTCATCCGAAGTCGCTCGAAATCGGCGGAGCAGACACGCTGTTTGGTAACACGGGCAGTGACGTTGTGATCGGCGGCCACGATGGCGACGTGATGGATGGCGGCGTCAACGGAGACGACATTCTGATCGGTGACAACGGCATCGTCGTTTACGCAGACGGTTCGCCGGTGGCGAATGATATCTTGAGCACCGATTTCACCGCAGGTGGCGGCAACGATCAGATCAAAGTCGCGGACGGATTGAACGTAATCATCGGCGGTCGTGGCAACGATCGGCTGAACGGTGGCATACATCGCGACTACATGATTGGCGACTACGGCGATGTTACACGTGACGCCGGTAACGTAATTACGCTGATGGATACGAATGTTCCGACTCCTGGCTTGGGTGGGAAAGACACGATTCATTCCGGTGACGGCGACAAGAACGTTGTCATCGGCGGTGTCGATGAAGATCGCATCACGACGGGCGTTGGAGTCGACATTGCGTTGGGCGACAACGGTCGAGTTCACTTCGATTCAACCAACCGCGAGAGTGTGCAACGCTTCATCGAGACAACGGATCCAACTATCGGCGCCAACGACTTTATCGTGACCGGTGACGCGACGGATTACGTCCTGGGCGGTGTTGCCGATGACGTAGTTGGGGCTGGCTCGGATGTAGCCCGCGATGTTGTGATGGGGGACCACGGCGAGGTCACGTTCAACGCCGCCGGGATTCTGAACCAAGTTGAATCCATCGACAACGCGATTGGTGGCGACGATCAGGTTTACAGCCAAGACGGTTCCGACATCATTGTCGGCGGTCCGTTCAATGACTTTGTCTCAGCTGGAGCCGATGATGCTCGCGACAATCACTTCGACTATGTGCTGGGCGATAACGGCATCGTGCTGATTCGTACAAGTGGCGTTGTCGAGCGGATTGCCTCGACGACCCCTGAGATCGGCGGCAACGATACGGTTCTGACCGGTGGCGAGCGAGACTTCGTTATTGGCGGCTTTGCAAACGACACGATCCACTCAGGTAGCCACAACGACGTGGTGCTTGGCGACAACGGCTTCGGGAACTTTGACGAAGCGGGCTTTGTCCTGACCGCTGCCACGAATGCACCGGACTTGGGTGGCAATGATACGATCACATTGGGCTTGGACGAAGATGTGGCCTTCGGCGGAATGGCGGACGACTTCATTCACGGCAACAACGGGCACGACGTGATCTTTGGCGACAACG